>NZ_JBEOVM010000025.1:0-78276 GCF_040295505.1 Streptomyces sp. NPDC002790
CTCGGGGCTCCGCCCCGGACCCCGCTGCTCAATCGCCGCAGGGGCTTGAAATACCAAGCCCCGCGGGGAGTTGGTCTATCAAGCCCCGCCGGCGTTTGAGGCGCGGGGTCCGGGGCGGAGCCCCGAGGCGTTCAGAACTGTGGGCGCAACAGGTCCGCCAGCAAAGAGAGCTGCGCCGGGTCCTCCAACGCGGAGCCCACCGCGACGACCCCCGCCCCGGCCTCCAAATACTCCGCCGCGTTCCTCGCCGACATCCCCCCCGTGGCAACGAACGGCACCTCCGGAAACGGCCCCCGCATCGCCCGGAACCACTCCACCCCCAGCACACTCGCCGGAAACGCCTTCAACCACGTGAGCCCGCTCGCCCGCGCCGCCTGCACATCCGTGGCCGTGGCCACACCCGGCAGGTGCGGCAGCCCCGCCGCCACGCTGGCCCGCGCCACCGACACGTCCAACCCAGGGGCCACCGTGAACGCGGCGCCCGCGTCCACCGCCCACCCGAGCCGCTCACCGGAGGTGACCGTGCCCGCGCCGACCGGCTTCCCGCGCTCGGCCCCCGCGGCGACGACGGCGCCAAGGACCCGCGCCGCCTCCTCCGTCTGCACGGGAACCTCGACGCACTCGATGCCCAGGTCCCATGCGCGTACGGCCAGTTCGACGGACTTGTCGGCCGGCAGGCCGCGCAGGATCGCCATCACCGGCACCCCGGCGAACAGCTCATCGAACGTTACGGGCGCCATCCCAGCTCCTTGGAGATCGTGTCGGCGGTGGTCATGAGGTCGGGCAGCACGTCGGATTCGAGCGCGCCCAGGTCCGCCTTGGCCTTGAGCGCGGTCACGGACACCGCGGCGACGACCTCGCCGCTGCTGTCCCGTACGGGTACGGCGACGCAGTTCACGTAGTCCTCGTACTCGCCGTCGTCGACGGCCCAGCCGCGGGCCCTGGTCGTATCGAGGGCCTTGCGGTAGGCGCGGGCGGAGGTGATCGTCGTGCCGGTGTGCGGAGCGAAGCCGCAGTCGGCGAGCAGCGTGTCGGCCCGTTCGCGCGGTACGTGCGCGAGGATCGCCTTGGCGACTCCGGCGGTGTGCAGGGTGACCGGGCGGCCGATCTGCGAGTAGAGGCGCACCCCGTCGACGGGGTCGACCTTGTCGACGTACACGATCCCCTCGCGCTCCAGGGCGGCGAGGTGCACGGTGTGCCCGCAGCGCTCGCCGAGCAGCCGCAGATGTTCGTCCGCGACGTCCTTCAGACCGAACTGTTCCAGCGCGAGATGGGCGAGCCCGGCCAGCCGGTGCCCGACCGCGTACCGGCCGTCGGGGAGCCGGCGGGCGAGGCCGCCGTCGGTCAGGGACTCCAGGATGCGCAGCGCGGTCGAGCGGTGCACGCCGAGGTGCTCGCCGACCTCGGTCTGGGTGCGCGGGCGGCGGGCGATGAACTCAAGGATGTCGATGGCGCGCCGGACGGTCTGTGACATGGGATCAGCGCCCTTCGCCGGTCGTGTCGGGGCGGGTGCCGGGGTCGGTGGCGGGGACGTAGTCCTCGATGCTGCGCAGCGTCCGCCCGGCGAGCCGGTGACCGAGCGCGAGCCGCTCGGCCGGGGCGACTCCGCCCAGCAGCCCGCTCAGGTATCCGGCAGCGAAGGCGTCACCGGCACCGACGGCCTCGACGACGTCGACGGCGGGCGCCGCCACGAACTCGCTTCCCCCATCGGCGAATTCGGTCGCCCCCACGTCCCCGTCCTTGACCACGAGGATGCCGCGCGACGTTCGCGTCGCTCGTGGCGCTCGTGGCGTTCGCGTCGCTCGCGGCGCGAGGTGGTCCCGTACGTCCTCGGCGGTGGCGGTGTCCCACAGCGTCTCGGCCTCGTCGCGCCCGACGAGCACGACGTCGGCGCGGCGGGCGAGTGCCAGCAGTGCATCTGCCGCCGCCTCACGCGAACTCCACAGCGCGGGACGGTAGTTGACGTCGAACGACACCAGCGTCCCGCCGGCCGCGGCCCGCTGCACGAGGGTGTCCACGAGCGCGGCGCAGCTGTCCGACAGGGCCGGGGTGATCCCGGTGAGGTGCAGCAGCCGTACGTCCGTCAGGTCGACGCGGTCCGCGTCGGCCGACGTCATCCGGGACGCGGCCGAGCCCGCCCGGTAGTAGTGCACGCGCGTGCCGTCGGGGCCCGGATCCTTGAAGTACACGCCGGTGGGGGCGGCCGGATCGGCGCGCACCCCGTCGACGCGTACGCCGCGCGAGGCGACCGCCGCGACGATCCGCCGCCCGAACGGATCGTCCCCGACCCGGCTCACCCAGGCGGTCTCGTGCCCGAGGTCCGCGAGGTATTGCGCCACGGTCGACTCGGCACCGGCGACCGTGAGCCGCAGCTCGCGGCTCCGCTCGAGTCCTTCGCCGTCGGCGGGGGTGACCTGCGCCATCGTCTCGCCGAGGCAGACAGTCTTGCCGGACATTCGCCGCCCTTCCCATGACGTTCGTTGGCACCCCACTGGGGCCACGAGGAACAGTAACAGCAGCTACGCAACAGACGTGCATATGCTGCAACACCTGCCCTGCCTGTGCCCATGGCATGGGAATCCAGATGCACGACACATCCGGATCCGGTCATGATGCGGACCATGCCCTTCGACACCAAACCCGCCATCGAGCCCGGCTCCCTGTCCTCGGCCCCACAACCGACGCTCCACTCATCCGACGGCGAACTTCGCCTCCGCACCGCGGAGTTCGGCGACGCCCGGGCCGTCCACGACGCCTTCCAGGACCCGGCCCTGCGCTACTGGCACAGCCGCAGCATGGAGTCCCTGGAGGAAGCGCGCGACTGGATCGGGGCGACGCACACGGGCTGGCGGGAGGAGAAGACGGCCCAGTGGATCGTGGCGCGGGCCAGCGACGACGCCCCGCTCGGCCGGATGGCGCTGCGCGAGCTCAACTTCCTGGACGGGGTGGCCGAGGTCGCCTACTGGGTGATGCCCGAGGCCCGTGGTGTGTCCGTGGCGCCCAGGGCCCTGGAAGCGCTCACGGACTGGGCGTTCGCCCTGGGCTTCCACCGCCTCGACCTCCAGCACTCCACCCGCAACGAACCCTCGTGCCGGGTGGCACTCAAGTCCGGTTACCCGCTGGAGGGCACCCGCCGCAGCTCGGCGCTGCACACGGACGGCTGGCACGACATGCATGTGCACGTCCGGATCAACTCGTAGACCAAATCCCCATGTTGAGTGCCCGAACTGCCCGAAGGACTCTTGACAGCGTGCGTACTGTTTCGCGACCTTTGAGCCCCATGGGGGAAGAGGGGGGCCCATGAGCTGCATGCTCGCGTATCAACGCACCTGTCCGGTTACCGGTCCGAGCGCCGGCCCATGCACCTGCGGCGAAGGGCGGTCGAACCGACGTTGAACATCACGACGTACAGAGCCGATGAGCTCAGCACGTCCCTGCGTACGGCCTGGCACGAGACGATGGAGCACGCTCCGGACTTCCAGAACCCGTTCCTGTCACCGGAGTTCGCGGCGGGCGTCGCCAGGTTCAGGGGCCGCGCGCACGTGGCGGTGTTGCGCGAGGGCACCGAACCCGTCGGCTTCTTCCCGTACGAGAAGGGGCCCGCGGGCATCGGCCGTGCCATCGGCATGGGCCTGTCCGACTGCCAGGCCCTGGTGCACCGGCCCGGGGTCACCTGGGACACGCGGCAACTCCTGCGCGCCTGCGGCCTGTCGGTCTTCGAGTTCGACCACCTCGTCGAGGAACAGAGACCCTTCGGCCGCTACGTCACAGGAACCTTCGCCTCTCCCGTCCTCGACCTGAAGGACGGCAGCCACGAGACGTACGAGGAATGGCTGAAGGCGACGTACCCGGGCCAGGCCAAGACGACGCTCAAGAAGGAACGCCGCCTGACCCGCAACGTCGGGGAGATGCGTTTCGTCTACGACGAGCGCGACCCGGCGGTCCTGCGCCAGCTGATGCGCTGGAAATCGGCCCAGTACCGCCGCACCGGCCGCATGGACCGGTTCGCCCGCCCGTGGATCGTGCACCTGACCGACCACCTGTTCAAGGTCCGCGAGGACCACTTCACCGGCGTCCTCTCGGTGATCTACGCGGGTGACCGCCCGGTGGCGGCCCACTTCGGCCCGACGTCCAAGACCGTCTTCGCGGCCTGGTTCACCGCGTATGACCCGGAGTTCAGCTACTACTCGCCCGGCCTCCTCATGCATCTGCGGATGGTCGAGGCGGCGGGCCGCCAGGGGATCCGGCTGATGGACTGGGGCCGCGGCGAGAAGGAGTACAAGGACTGGCTCAAGACCCGCGAACTCCGGGTCTCCGAGGGCTTCGCGACCCGCCCCCACCCGGCCGCGACCGCCCACCGCCTCTGGCGCCGCCCGGTCCGCGGCCTCCGCAACACGGTGCTCGCCCACCCGGAACTCCGGGAACGGGCGGACCGCCTGCTACGGACGGTGGGCTCACTGCGACAGAGGCCGTAGGCGGGTGTTCCGGCTGGGGGCTGCTTCTTGCCTCGGCTACTTCTTGCTGAGCTGCAGCGCGCCAGGGCCCTGTACGAACAGGTCGGGTGCACTCCCAATCCGGTGGCTGTGTACTTCCGGCGGCCGTAGCTCCGGCTCGTTGGAAGAGTGGGGGTGGACACCTGAGGAGGGGGAGCTTGCGTGACTGATTCCTGCGTCATTCTCGATATCGGCGGCGTACTGGAAATCACTCCGGAGACGGGGTGGGCGCAACGGTGGGAACAGCGGCTGGAGTTGCCGCAGGGCACTGTTCATGAGCGGATGCGCGACGTGTGGCGGGCCGGGAATGTCGGGAGCATCGGCGAGCGAGAGGTGCACCAGCAGGTGTCGGCTCGCTTGGGGCTCGACGCCTCGCTGGGCGAAGCCTTCATGGCGGATTTCTGGGCGGAGTATCTGGGGACGTCGAACGATGAGCTCATCAATTATGTGCGAGGGCTGCGTGGAACCTGCAGGCTCGGCATCCTGAGCAACAGCTTCGTCGGCGCCCGGGAACGGGAGACGGCGCTCTACCACTTCGACGAACTGGTGGAACAGATCGTCTACTCACACGAGATCGGCATCGAGAAGCCCGACTCGCGAGCGTTCGAGACCGCATGTGCCGACTTGGCCGTGCGCCCGGAGAACTGTCTGTTCATCGACGATCTCGCAGTCAATGTCGACGCGGCCCGGGCCGCCGGTATGCAGGCGCATCTGTTCGAGGACAACACACGGACCGTCGCGCGCATCGCAGCTCACCTGGGCGCCGGGCCCGTGGCCCCCGACCGACACCCGCTCGGATGACGTCGGCCCGGGCGATCTTTTGGTGGGCGTACCAACGGCGCCTGGTCGAGCAGGCCTTGCCTGTGCTCAACGGGCCTACGGGTCCTCGCGGAAGGCGTCCGGCGAGATGTCAGGGGCAGTGCGTGACATGGCCGCGAACTCGGCACGGGGAACGAAGCGGCGACGGCTACGGAGCGGGATCAGCTCGCCGACACGATGCCCGTCGCGGGTGACGGTGAACGCCTGTCCTCCCTGGACGGCGTCCATGATCTCTTTGGAGCGAGTGCGCAGATCGCGCTGAGTGACCTCGGGCTGCGCCGGCATTCTGACCACGATAGCGAGGTGTGCTGCGAGGTGCTACGTGGTTCTCCGAGCGTGGTTGCCGACGAGGCCGAGCCCATGACGCGGCTGAGCGCTTGCGGCACAGCTCCGAGGAGACCTCCCGACCTCGGGAAGTGCGTGGCAATATCGCGTGATGGCGAACGAGTACGTGCGGTTTCAGTCGGCCTTGCCCGACGAGCGGAATCAGTTCAAGGGCGTGTTCGGGCTGGTCAACAACCTTGCCCGCGACGGACGACTGACGGCTGACCAGGAACGGTTCCGAAGCGAGAGCAACGCTTGGTACGACGCCGCGTACACGGACCCGTCCACCGTCGACCCGAGCGTGTACGACCCAGCTGTGAATCCCGGGGCCACGGCCTGGTTCAAGCCCTCGGCGGCTCATCTCGTGGAGCGTGTGGCGGGTTACCTGGAGATTCTGGCCACGCATGACGTGGAGTGTCACGAGGTGAAGTCGACCGACCCGGGGCGCGTGATCTACGAAGACGATGTCCAGATCGTGGTCGTCCCTCACACGCGCTGACCCGCGGGCCACCCCGATGCGACCACCCCGGCCCCGGGCCGGCGGATCCCCCGCAGCACAGGAGCTCCGGCGCGGGAGTGGCCGTCGCCTTTGGAAGCGAGGACTCCCAGCTCAGGCTGTGGACCACTCACAAGGAGCCGCGCTGCCATCGGCCCGAGTGGCCGGGCCCGAGCGTCACATCTCGTCGAGTCGCCGCGTAGTACGCCTCGCGTGACGCGCGCTGGTTTCCGACAAGAGCCGACCATGCGATCGGATCGTGGGTCCGGTCTCGGACAAACCGCTCCATCGTGGCGACTGTCTCTGCCCAGGCACGGCCCGCTTCCACTACCTCCAGGGAGCCGAGTAACAGCATCTCCTCCCAGGCCAGGTCGCGGGCCTCCGAGGCGTCGCCCAGTCGATGACCCGCTTCCTGCGGTGACAGCGGATTGGGGTTGCTGTCGTTGCCGACGTGGGCAGCGACTCTGAACAGGAGACTGACGGTCATCTTCACCGACCGGGCGTAAGCCTGATACGTGGCAAGGCGTCGGTCCTCCCAACGGATGGTGCGCTCACGGCGGAACCGCACCCGCTCGCCGTGCATGACCGCCGCGTACGAACCCAGGGCTCCGATCACCACGCCGATCAGCGCGGGCAATTGCTTCGTGAACTCAGGCACGCCGCACCGTATCGGCTCGGACTCAGATGGCGCTCAGAGTGTTGCGGAAGCTTCACGAGCCCGCGACCTTGACGTTCGATACGCACGGCCATCTGTTCCCGGACCGTATGGACGAGGTCGCGCGGGCCACCGACGAGGGGGCTGACCTGGAAGGCTCCGCAGCGTGACGTGTGCCTTACCCGTACCCGACTGCCGAGACACGGTTGACGCTTGGTGTCACGTCGTCGCGCGGACGAGCATCGTGCCGACGTTCTGCCCCTCGGGGGGTTCGATGATCTCGGCCTGAACGTCCCGGAACCCGTAGTCGTGCAGCAACCCGGTCCACTCGTCGGCTGTGTGGTCGTGACGCATACCCGCTTTGCCCGGCTCGAGTTCCTGGCCGGCGGCCGGAAGGTGGGAGAAGGCGAGCGCGTCGCCGTCATTGAGGCGGGCCCGTACGAGGGGCAGCAGCTCGTCGGGGTCCATGAACCAGACCGCGCCGAAGATGGACAGCACAACGTCGAACGTGGCGGCCTCGGCCGTCACGGGCCGCCCCCATTGAGTCGCTCGGGTTCGCGCTCGCCGTGCAGTCCTCCCGCGTCCACGAGGACGGCGCAGGCGGCCACGACATGGAAGCCGGGGCGTCCGGTGTCGCGGAGGCGTCCGGAGCGCCCGAGACGGCGCCGGATGCTCAGGAGGTGGACTACTCGGGGATCTGGCTGAGCCGCTAGGAGTTCTACTCGTCGGGCCGTGACACCACGTACGAGGGCCAACACCACGTCCTCGTCGTACACCGGGGCAACCGGCTCACGGCGGAGTCGCTGCCAGGTGCGTCCAGCAACCCCGACAGCCCTCTGCACCTCGACCTCACGACGGACCGGAACATCGTCACCGGGTCCTGGATCGAGCAGACGGCCACCGATGGCTACTACCGGGGCGCCCGCTACCACGGAGCGATCCAAATGCTCATCGAGCCGACCGGGCGCCGGATGGCCGGCAAGTGGGTCGGCTTCGGCAAGGACTTCGACGTGAACACGGGCCCGTGGGAACTGCGGCTGCTCGACACGTCGACGGCAAGGGCCGTGGTGGAGCGCTACTCCCGGCCACCGAAGTAGGCGGCCATCGGTCGCAACAACGGGGATTCTGGGCGCTGGGATCGTCGGCATGGTTGTCGCTCCGAACCCTGCTGAATGCCGGATTCCCCCTGTACGCATGTGGATCGACTGGCGAGCCGGACGTTCCGGCGTCCGTGCAAGGAGGGCTTTCATGCGTACTCGCACCGCCGTGGCCTCTGCCGTTCTGGTCCTGTGCGCCGTGTTGGGCTCGGCGGGCTGCTCAGCGTCCTCCGAGAGCGCTCCGTCGACCGGAAGCTCGACACCGGCCGAGGAGAATTCGAGTCAGCACCCGTCGGGCAGGGCCAAGCCCGAGGTCGATCCGTCGAAGTGCGCGACCTCCGCCGACAAGATGCCCAAGGGGTGCGAGGTCGACATCCATGTCTCGGAAATCTCTGAGGGCACGCCTGCCACGGAGGCTCCGTCGACCAAATGACGTTCCGTGGAGGGGCCTGTAGGAGCGGGCTGTGGTCAGAGCGAAGGGCCGGGTCGGAGGGGGATTGCCCCTGTGGCCCGGCCCTTGGCGTTGTGCCCCGGCAGATTCGAACCTGCGACACCCGCTTCAGGAGACAGCATCTGTTCCGTAGCTCTATGTGGTGCCCATACCGTTCACTGCTGTCCGCCCGGTTCTGAAATCGAGCCGGTAGGCGGCCACCCCACGATGCCGTCGAGGACCGGTGGCTGATAGCTGGGGCCTTTGAGTACCTTGCCGTCGGCTCGGCGAAGGACCCGGCCATCCGCGTCCAGCTTGCTCATGTTGGACCGATGGACTTCTGTGAAGACGGACGGCAGATCGATCTTCAGCGCATCAGCGGCGCCATAAGTGACGTAGAGGACGTCTGCCAGTTCCTTGGCCACCGCCTGGTACGCAGTGAGCGGGTCATCGTCGGTCTGCAGAGCCTCAGCAAGGTTGGCGAGGGCCTCGGCGGCTTCGTGTGCTTCTTCGACCAGCAACGTCCTTCGGTGTGCCGGCAGTTCGGGGCTTTCGGCCTTGGCCTCACCGTCGAACACTTCGCGGAATTCGGCGACCTGCCGCATCGGGTCATGATCCATGCCTTGACCCTAGAGCGCCCAACGGGTGAGGGAGCCCGACTCACGCTCCAAGCCTGGGAAACGCAGTTGATCTAGGGGGAGTTGGGAGTCTGACCTGCGAGAGAGCGTCTTAACGGCTCCTCGATGTGGCCGACTTCGTACCTACTGTTCCCCGTGGCCCCTCGTCCATCCGGCACGGATGTGGCACGGCTGATCCGAGTAGGGGCAGGCGGAGGGGTCGCATACTGGCGTCATGCCCTCGCCGCAGAGGTTTCGAGACGCCCGGCACACGAAGTACCACTTCATTGATCATATTCTCGTGCGCTGTCCGAAGTGCACTGGAATTGCTCATGTTGCCCCGGTGGTGCCAGCGGCGCAGGACGCGGGTATTTCGGTGTTCGCGCGTCGACGCTTTGTCTGTCGGTCGTGCGGTCTGTCGCGAGATGCGGCCGGAGGTGGGTTCAGTCTCTATCGGGGGCGAGGTGAAGCGACAGATCCCTACTTCCGCTTGCCGCTGTGGTTGCAGGCGGAGACGCGACATGGCCGGCTGTGGGCTTATGGCCCGGAGCACCTGGAGTTGATCCGGCAGTTCGTGCAGGCGCCGTTGCGGGAGCGAGCCCCTTGGGATGCGCAAGTCAAGAAGATGACGCTCGTCGCTCGGCTACCAACCTGGATCAAGAGTGCGAAGAACAGGAATGAGGTTCTGCGTGTCATCGGCCGGATCCGGTCGTCGCTTGCCTGACCATCGCGACCACCCGCGGACCCGCACCCGACAGAGTCGACGTCGGTCATGTGCTTGACCGCCCCGTGGGGGCGTCAGCCGCTCCACGGCTGACACTCAGGGGGACGCTGCGTCGGTGAGGTCAGGTCTGGATGTGATGTCAGAAGGGCCCCACCTCCGGAAATCCGGAGGTGGGGCCCTTCTGAACTGGTGCCCCCGGCAGGATTCGAACCTGCGACACCCGCTTTAGGAGAGCGGTGCTCTATCCCCTGAGCTACGAAGGCGCGTGAACAGCGTAGCGGATCGGGTTCGGGGCGTGGGTCACGCCAATGGGGGACGTAGGGCGGCCGGGGGCGGCTGGGGCTGTTAAGCCGGAGGGACGCAGGAAAACGAGGGGGGACACGTCTCGTCGGGCGCGGCCTCGCGGCGTCCGGCCCCACGAGTGGAGGTCCACTCATGATCCAGAATCTCAGTTCTCCGGACGGCGCAAGCATCCTGGCCGTCAACTTCACTCAAGGGCTGAACGACGCGTGGTCGAAGGTCGCCCAGTTCGTACCGAAGCTGCTCGGCTTCATCGTCGTCATGGTCATCGGCTGGTTCGTGGCCAAGATGATCACCAAGCTCCTCGACCGGGGCCTTCGGAAGATCGGGTCGGAGAAGCTCGCCGAACGGGCCGGTTCGGCGAAGATGCTCGAAGGGTCGAAGTACGACACGACCGCGATCCTCTGCAAGGTCGTCTACGTCGCCCTGATGCTGATCGTGCTCCAGCTCGGCTTCGGGGTCTTCGGCCCCAACCCCGTGTCGGACATGATCAACGCCATCGTCGCCTGGTTGCCGCGCGGCATCGTCGCGGTGGTCCTGATCGTGGTGGCCATGGCCGTCGCCAACCTGGTGCGCGACATCATCACCAACGCCCTGTCCTCCGTCTCGTACGGGAAGACCATCGGCACCATCGTGTGGGCCTGCATCGTGGTCCTGGGCGCCTTCGCCGCGCTCGGGCAGGCGGGTATCGCCACGACCGTCACGCAGCCGGTGCTCATCGCCGCTCTCGCGGCCGCGGCCGGGATCCTGGTCGTCGGTGTCGGCGGCGGGCTCATCGGGCCGATGCGACAGCGCTGGGAGCGGTGGCTGAACACGGCCGAGGAGGAGACCGCCAAGGCGAAGGGGAAGGTCGGGAACGGTGGCGCGGGCGCAACCGCTTATCAGGCGGGGCGTGAGGATGCCTTGACCCATCAGCCCGTGCAGGAGCGGGAGCGGTTCGACAATCAGTGAGCCCGTGAGCCCGTGAGCCCGTGAGCCCGTGAGCCCGTGAGCCCGTGAGCCCGTGAGCTACACCAGGTCCAGCAGGTCGTGCCGTCTCACCAGCCAGCTGATGGCGGTGAGGCGGCACACCGCGTAGTCGTGGCCCACGGGTTCGAGCCAGCCGGTCTCGGAGAGCGCGTCGATGAAGCCGAGCGCGTAGTCGCCGAGGGCCTCGGCGTCGGGTGCCGGCGGGTGCAGCGCGGCCGAGCCGGCCTCCAGGCGGTCGCGGACCTCCGCCACATGCTGGTCCACCGCGGCCAGGAAGGCGGGCTCGAAGGCGAATTCGGCGAAGCGCGGACCGTACGCCTCGCTCACCCGGGCAAGAGGGGACATCCGTCCAACGTATGGGCGAAGGCGGGCGATTGGCGGTGACTGGTGGGTGCTGTTGCTCACAAGCGCCCTGTTTGTGGTGACTTGTTCGTCACACCCCTCGTCGCATCGGTGGGGTCTACGTGATCGGTGAGACTGGGGGCATGGAGTTTTCCGCGTCCGGCAGGCCGCAGCCCGAGAATCCCGCTTCGGGCGGGGGCCCCACGTTGGCGCAGGTCGTCGACGTCGTTGGGCGGGACATCGTCCAGGTCGTACGGGCGCCGTGCGGGACGGACCTGACCGTGGGCGGGGTCGGGGTGTTCGACGCGGGGGAGAGCCTGCAGGAGCGGGGGCGGGTGCTTATCGCGGTGGGGGTCGATACGTCCGATCCGGCTGCTGCTGAGGTGTTGCGGGCCGCCGACCGGGCGGGGGCCGCGGCGCTCGTGGTGCGGCGGGGGGCCGAAGGGGTCGCGCCGCTGCTCGGGGAAGTGGCCGACGGTGTGTCCACCGCGCTGCTCGCCCGTGCCCCCTGGGTCGACTGGGGCGAGCTGATCGGGTTGCTGCGGGCCGCGCTCGCGGCCGGTGGGGCGCGGGTGCCGGAGCCCGGGGTCGACGTGGGGCTCGGGGATCTGCCGGCCCTGGCGTCCGCGCTCGCCGCGCTCGTCGGGGGTGCGATCACCGTCGAGGACCCCGAGTCCAACGTGCTGGCGTACTCGCCGACCGCCGATACCGCCGATCCGCTGCGGCGGCTCACCATCCTCGGGCGGCGGGTGCCGCGGTGGCGGGTCGCCGAGCTCGCGGAGAGCGGGTTCCTCGCCGCGTTGTGGGCGGGGGACGTTGTGCATCGGCCGGCTGATGGGCGGTTTCCTGAGCGGCTGGCTGTTGCCGTACGGGCAGGGGAGGAGGTTCTCGGGTCGCTGTGGGCCGCCGCCGACGGGGAGCCGTTGCCGGAGGGGGCGCGGGAGGCGTTGCGGCAGGCCGCCACCATTGCGGTGCCGCATCTGCTGCATCACCGGTTGCGGTCGCGGTCCGCGGAGGGGCGGCGTCGGCATGCGGTGCGGGCGTTGTTCGAGGACGGGGCGCCTGATGTGGGTGCGGCGGCTGCCGCGCTTGGTGTGGATCCGGGTCGGCCGTGTGCGGTGCTTGCCGTGGGGGTTGTGGGGGTTGTGGCGGCGGAGGTGCGGGAGAGGGCGGTGCGGGCGGGGGTGTTGCGGGTTGCTGCGGCTGGCGTGCCCGCGTTTGCCTACCGGGTGGAGGGTGGTTTGGCCCAGGCGCGTGGGGCGGCAGCCCGTGCCCAGGACGCGGGGCTCCGCCCCGGACCCCGCTCCTCAATCGCCGGAGGGGCTGGAAATGCGAACGTCGGCGGGGCTGGAGATGCAGGCGTCGGTGGGGCGGCAGCCCGTGCCCAGGACGCGGGGCTCCGCCCCGGACCCCGCGCCTCAATCGCCGGCGGGGCTGGAAATGCGAGCGTCGGCGGGGCTGGAGATGCGAGCGCCGGCGGGGCTGAATTTGGTGACCGGTTCGACGTGTTGATTGCTGACACCCGGTCCGACGCCGCCGAGCGGCTCGGTCGGGATCTCGCGGCCGTATTGCGGGGCGCCGGGGTCGAGCCGTTGGTCGCGGTGGGGCCGGTCGTCGGTGGCCTGAAGGACGTGGTGGACTCCCGGGTCGGGGCCGTCGAGGTGTTGCGGGTGCTGTGCGAGCGCGGGGAGCCCGAGGTGGCGGGCGCCGACGACGTGCGGTTCGCGTTGGACGCGCTGCGGGTGTCGGACGCCGTCGCCGCGCAGGTGCCCTCGGTCGGGGACGCCGTGGCGGCGCTCCTCGCGCACGACGAGCGGCACGGGACGGATCTGCCGCGCACCGTGGCCGCGCATCTGGCGTTCTTCGGGGACGCCGGGGCCACCGCCCGGTATCTGGGGATCCACGTGAATACGTTGCGGTACCGGTTGCGCAGGGCCCGCGAGTTGGGCGGATTCGACCTGGCGGACCCCGACGTACGTCTCGTCGTCGAGCTCGGGCTGCGGCGGGCCGGGCTGATTCCGCTGCGGTGACCTGACGGTGGGTGGTGCGCCGCCACCATGTCGGGCGGGTGGTCTTCGTGCGTACGCACTACGCGGGCGCCGTCGCCTGCCGCTCCTTGTGCCTGGCCACAGCGTCCACCCGCCGTACTTCGTGTCGGCGCACGCAGACACGCCGCCCCGCCGCGCTGCACAGTGACGAGTGCACGAGTGCCCCGCGCACCACCCCGTACGAAGCCATACGAAGCCAAAGGCAGGACACCCCCCGATGCCGCAGCCCGCCGCCTCCGCCCACGTCTCCGCCGCCCGCCGCGACGCCGCCCTGCGGGCCGCCGTCGGGCAGGGGCTCGTCGGGCCCGACGCCCCCGTGCTCGGGCTGCTCGACGTTGCCGGGGTCCGGGAGGCGGCGCGTGCGCTCAAGGCGGCGTTCGAGGGGGTCGACGCGCGGCACACCTTCGCCGTGAAGGCGGCCTCGCTCGTCCCCGTGCTCGCGCTCCTGAACGAGGAGGGCATCGGCGCGGAGGTCGCGAGCCCCGGTGAGCTGGCGCTCGCGCGGGCGGCCGGGGTGCCCGCGGAGCGGATCGTCTTCGACTCGCCCGCCAAGACGGTCGGGGAGCTGCGGGACGCGCTCGCGGCAGGCATCGCCGTGAACGCCGACAACCCGCAGGAGCTGGACCGGATCGACGAGATCGTCGCCGAGTTCGCGGCGAACCCCACCGCCTCGCCCGTCGGGCTGCGCGTGAACCCGCAGGTCGGCAGCGGGTCGATCGGCGCGATGAGCACCGCGACCGCCACCTCGAAGTTCGGTGTCGCCCTGCGTGACGAGGGCGCGGAGCAGTGGGTCCTCGGCGCGTACAAGGCGCGGCCGTGGATGACCCGCCTGCACACCCACACCGGTTCCCAGGGCGTCGCCCTGGAGCTGATGGCCGAGGGGGTACGGGCCGCGTACGACCTGGCCGAGAAGATCAACGCGCATGTCGGGCGGCAGCAGATCGACACCCTCGACATCGGCGGCGGACTGCCGGTGAACTTCGAGTCGGACGACGTCACACCCGGCTTCGAGGAGTACGCGAGCATCCTGCGCCGAACCGTTCCCGGGCTCTTCGACGGCCGGTACACGCTCGTCACCGAGTTCGGGCGCTCGCTCCTCGCCAAGCAGGGGTTCATCGCCGCGCACGTCGAGTACACCAAGACCTCCGGCGGCCGCCGGATCGCCGTGACGCACGCGGGCGCGCAGGTGGCGACCCGTACCGTCTTCGCGCCCGAGTCGTGGCCGCTGCGGGTCGGGGCGTACGACGCCGAGGGCCGGCCGCGGACGGGCGCGCCGCTGGTGCAGGACGTGGCCGGGCCCTGCTGCTTCGCGGGCGACCTCGTGGCGCGCGGCCGGGAGCTGCCCGAGCTGGCGCCCGGCGATCTCGTCGCGCTGTACGACACCGGCGCGTACTACTTCTCAACTCACTTCCACTACAACAGCCTTCCTCGTCCCGCTGTGTATGGATATGTCCGAGATGAGGGTGGGGCGGAAGCGGGCGATGTGACCTTCGCCCCCGTGCGGTCCGCGCAGTCCCTCGACGAGGTGCTGGCCGAGTCCGGTGCCCAGTACGCCGGTTCGCTGCTCGGGCTCGGCTCGGAGCTCGACTCGGGCCTCGTGGATTAGTTGCCCCCGCGAACGGTTTAAGGTGGCGTGTCGTCGCGCGTTACTGCCGCGGCACACTCCACCGGGATCCGTTCCGATCTCGGTGTTCGCCGGATCCGGCGGACCAGTCCTGTCCAACAGGTACGTCGCACACGCCTGCGCGTCTTCGCGCTCGCGTGTGTGCGGCATGCCGTTTTGCACGTACGTCGGAGAACCATGGAGCACACAGCAGAAGCCGAGTCGGAGACGACTCGGCCCGCGACCGCCCCTGCGGCTGCGACCGAGGGCAGTGTGACCACGGGCGGCAAGGCCACGACGGGAGCCCTCCGTGAGGGGGGTTACTCGGCCGGCCTGCGCAACCGTCAGGTCCAGATGATCGCGGTCGGCGGCGCCATCGGCACCGGCCTCTTCCTCGGTGCGGGGGAGCGGCTGCACACCGCGGGCCCGTCCCTGGTGATCATCTTCGCCATCACGGGACTGTTCGCCTTCTTCATCGCGCGCGCCATGGGCGAGCTGGTGATGCACCGGCCGAGCTCGGGCTCGTTCGTCTCGTACTCGCGTGAGTTCCTCGGTGAGAAGGCCGCGTACACGGCGGGTTGGGTCTACTTCCTGCACTGGGTGTGCAGCGGCATCGCGGAGATCACCGCGGTGGCGATGTACCTGCACTACTGGGCCGCCTTCCGCGACATCCCCCAGTGGACGCTCGCCCTGGTGGCGCTGCTCGTGGTGCTCGGCGCCAACCTGATCTCGGTGCGCTGGTTCGGCGAGTTCGAGTTCTGGTTCTCGATCATCAAGGTCGCCGCGATCCTCGGCTTCCTCGCCATCGGCTGCTGGTTGCTCGCGAGCCGCCACCCCGTCGACGGCCACAGCACGGGCCCGCAGCTGATCACCGACCACGGCGGCATGCTGCCGAACGGGCTGCTCCCGGCGATCGTCCTGATCCAGGGTGTCGTCTTCGCGTACGCGGCGATCGAGATGGTCGGCATCGCCGCCGGCGAGACCGAGAATCCGCGCAAGGTGATCCCGCGCGCCATCAACTCCGTGTCGTGGCGCATCGTGCTGTTCTACGTCGGGTCGGTGCTGCTGCTCGTGCTGCTGCTGCCGTGGAGCGCGTACAAGGCCGGCGAGTCGCCGTTCGTGACGCTGCTCGGCAAGCTGGGCGTGCCCGGCATCAGCGGCATCATGAACTTCGTGATCCTCACGGCCGCCCTGTCCAGCTGCAACTCCGGCCTCTACTCGACCGGTCGCGTGCTGCGCTCGATGGGCCTTGCGGGATCCGCGCCCGCGTTCACCACGAAGATGAACAAGAGGGGCGTGCCCTACGGTGGCGTGCTGCTGACGGCGACCTGCTACATCGCGGGCATCATCCTCAACTACATCGTGCCCGAGCGGGCGTTCTCGATCGTCATCAACTTCTCCGCGATCACCATGATCGGCACTTGGGCCATGATCATGGTCTGCCAGATGGTGCTGCGCCGTAAGGCCCTGCGCGGCGAGGTGGAGCGCCCCGCGTTCCGGCTGCCGGGCGCGCCCTTCACGAGCTGGCTGACGATGGTCTTCCTGGTCGCGGTCGTGGTGTTGATGGTGGTCGGCGGCGGTGACTCGGCGGTCTCGGTGTACTGCTCGCCGCTGATCGTGGTCGGCCTTGTGATCGGCTGGTTCCTGACCCGTAAGCGGGTGGCGGAGCACGCGAAGGCCGCGGAGTAGCCGCGGAGTCGCGTTCCGTCGCGTTGTGCGGGTGCCCTGTCCGGCCGTTGGCCGGTGCACGTACCTTGACGGGGGTCGGTCCGACGGACGTACCGTCCGACCATGGACGCTGATGCCGTGGATTCCGTGGAAGCGCTGCTGACCGCTCCGGGCGCCCCCTTCGCCGTCGTACGCGGCGAGGACGGGCGCCTTTCCTATGCCGACGGGCCCCGTACGCTGCGCGAGTTCTGCGAGACGACGTGGGCGTTCGGCGACACCCCCTTCGTCATCTCCGAGAACGGGCGCATGACCTACGGGGAGTTCTTCGCGGCGGCGTGCGCGCTGGCCCGCCGCTTCGCCGACGACGAGAGCGCGGGCGGCTACGGGCTGCGGCCGGGCGACCGCGCCGTCATCGCGATGCGCAACCACCCGGAGTGGCAGGTCGCCTTCTGGGCCGCGCAGTTGGCGGGCCTGGTGGCGGTGCCGCTGAACGCGTGGTGGACCGCCGACGAGTTCGCGTTCGCCCTCGACGACTGCGGGCCCGCGGTGCTGGTCGTCGACGGGGAGCGTTACGAGCGGGTCCTGCCGTGGCTGTCCGAGGCGCGGGAGCCCCGCCCCTGGACCCTGGTCTGCCACGAGGAGGGCCGGGAGGCGAGCGGTGACCGGGTCGAGCGGTACGCGGATCTGCCCACGCCCGACCCCCAACTCGGCCCGCCCGACGTGGACATCGACCCGTCCGCCGATGCCACGATCCTCTACACCTCCGGTACGACGGGCCGCCCCAAGGGCGCCGTCGCCACCCACCACGCCCACATGGGCGCCGTCACGGGACCCCGCTACGCCGCGGCCCGCACGGCGCTGGCCCGCGGCATCGTGCCCGGCCAGGGTCCGACCCCCATCGGCCTCCTGACCTTCCCCTTCTTCCACGTCGCGGCGTTCACCGGCTTCTACGCGGCGATGGGGGTGGGCGGCACGATCGTGGTGCTGCGCAAGTGGGACCCGGACGTCGCGCTCGCCATGATCCGTGAACACGGCATCACCAGCTTCGGCGGCGTTCCGGCCACGGCCCTCCAACTCCTGGAACGCGCAAAGGAGTTGGGTGACGAACTCCCCTCTCTTACGGGGTTCAGCACGGGCGGCGCCGCGGCCCCTCCCGGCATCGTCGCCCGCCTCACCGACCGGTACGGCGAGCGCATCGAGCCCCGCAACGGGTACGGGCTCACCGAGACGCTCGGCGGGGTGCTCTCCAACGCCGGTGAGGAGTACCGGAGTTGGCCGGGGAGCGTGGGCCGTCCGGCGCCCGCCGTGGAGGTACGGATCGCGGATCCGCTCGGCGAGCCGTTGCCCGACGGGGAGGTGGGCGAGCTCTGTCTGCGGGGCCAGCCGATGATCCGTGGTTACTGGAACGCTCCGGAGGCCACCGGGGCGGTGTTCACGGCGGACGGGTGGTTCCGGACGGGGGACCTGGCGGTGTGCTCCGAGGGGCGGGTCAGTGTGGTCGACCGGATCAAGGATCTGGTGATCCGGGGTGGCGAGAACGTCCACTGTGTCGAGGTGGAGGCGATCCTCCACGACCACCCCGACGTCCTGGAGGCGGCGGTCGTCGGCGTCCCGCACCCTGTCCTCGGCGAGGAGGTCGCGGCGGTCCTGCGCACCCGCCCCGGCTCCACGGTCACCCCGGACGACATCCGCACCTTCACGGCGAAGTCCCTGGCGGCCTTCAAGGTCCCGGCACACGTGCTCCTCCAGGAATCCGAACTCCCCCGCAACGCGACGGGAAAGGTCCTGAAGCGAGAGCTGCGCGCAACGTTCCCCGGCGGGTCGTAAAAGACCGGGGCTCCGCCAGCGGGGTCCGGGGCGGAGCCCCGTGGCGTCAACTGCGGGTGACGTAGACCTGGTAGGCGCCGGAACCACTGATCCCGCCAACCGTCACCCGCACACCCGCGGATTTGTCGCGGAAGACGTCACCCGACTGGTACGCCGCATCGGAGAGCTCCGCATGGACGTTGGGCTGCCGCGTGCACCCCCCACTGTCCGGCGTCGCATCCTCGACCTTGATGGGCCCCTGACCCGTGTCCACATCCGCGTCGACCTTGTAGACCAGCACCCCGGCCCGGCACACCGCCTCGTCGTTGCCCTCCTGCGTACGCACCTCGATCGCGTACCCCGTCTTCCGGGTCAGGGGCACGAACACCAGCTTCGACCCGCCGTCGTTCCGGGCCAGCGGCGACAGCCGGTACTCGGTCGTGCCGGGCTGCGCGGCGCAGCCGACCTGACTGTCGTCGAGCCACCCGAGCTTCCACTTGTGCCAGCCCAGCAGGTCGTTCCCGGCCCCCCAGTCCTCGCTCATGATGTCCCAGTGCCCGGCGGCCGCACCGCCGTCCTGCGTGTAGAGGTCAGGCAGCCCGAACACGTGCCCGTTCTCGTGCGGCAGCACCCGGTATCCGGTCTTCGCGTACGACCCGGAGCCGTCGTCCTGCCGCGAGTACACGAACGAGGCGTTGGAGAGCGGCACCCCGTCCGCGACCGGCGCCTCGTGGTTGCCCGCGAACGTCACGGACAGCACCGTGTCCAGCGCGGAGGGCCCCGCGTTCGGGGTGACCAGGATGTTCACCACGTCGTACCGGCGGAAGTCCACTTCGGGGTCGGCCGCCGCCGCGATGTCGTCGGCGAGCTTGCGGTAGCCGGGGTCGAAGGGGGCGCCGCGGTCTATCCCGTACGCGGTGAACGGCTTGGGCATCCGCAGCCAGTGGTCGACCGGGGCCTCGGGAACGTAGTCGAGCTTTCCGTAACTGCCGGTGCGGAACCAGTTCTGCGTCTGCGGGAAGAACTCGCCGAGCCGGTCCTTCGCGGAGCCCTGGCCCGGCGCGTCCGGGAAGTCGACCATGAGGTTGAGGGCCCGCACGGTGCCGGTGGAGCGGGCGTAGCCGGGGGCGGTGGGCAGGCCCTCCGACATCTGGACGCCGAACGAGCCGCGGATCATGCAGGGGGCCAGGGAGGTCGTACGCGAGACGGCGACGGGACCGGCCGCGGTCGTCGAGTCGTCGAGGAGCCTGCCGGTGCTCGCGGTCATCGTCACGGTGAGCGCCACGGCCGTGCTCGCGGCGAGCAGCACACCCCGCCGGCCCCTGCCTATCCGACGCACTCGCATCCGCACCGCCTCACGCTCGGATCCCTTTCGATCACCCTGTGTCGAGGCGTGGCGGGCCGCTCGCTGGGTGCGCCGATCGTGGGTTTCCGAGGTCAGGGGCGTGTGAGGCAGGTCACATGGGGGCTGGGAAATAACCGGGGATGGTCTCCCCGTTTAGACCCGTGTCCGCACGAACCGGGGACCAGCTCCCCGCTTCACCCGGAGCCCGTGCACACAGACCCGTTGCACACAGTCCCGTTGCACACAGACCCGTGAAGGAGACCGCCGTGACCACCGCGACCGAGAAGCCGCAGCGCCGCGTCCCGCGCCCGCGGGCCGACGCTGTGCGCAACCGGGAGCGGATCGTCGCCGCCGCGCGCGAGCTGCTCGTGGAGCACGGCCCGGTCCTGCCGCTCGACGAGGTCGCGCGCCGGGCCGGCGTCGGCAACGCCACGCTGTACCGGAACTTCAAGGACCGCGGTGAGCTCATGCACCACGTGGTCCTCACGGTCACCGACACCATCACGGGGCACGCGGAACGGGGCCTCGCCGCCGAGGACGCCGGCGAGGCGACCGCTTTCGGCGCGCTGCGGACGTTCGTGCACGCCGCGGCCGAGGAGCGGATCGGCGCGCTGTGCCCGATGCTCAATGCCACCTTCGACCAGGACCATCCGGAGCTGATCGCCTCCCGCGACCGGCTCACCGGGGCCGTCGAGCAGCTCACCGAACGGGCCCGTACGGCCGGTGAGTTGCGCCCCGACGTCGGCGTCGGGGACCTGATGATCGCCCTCTCCCAGCTCACCCGTCCGCTGCCCGGCACCGGCTGTCTGGACTTCGACCGGTACGTCCACCGTCATCTGCAGCTGTTCCTCGACGGTCTGATGGCACCCGCCCGCTCGGAACTCCCGGGCGCGCCCGCGACCTTGGAGGACCTCCGCCAGGACTGACGTCCGGCCCCCTCCACCTCTTCGTAGAACACCCAGCTTCGTACCAACCCGATTTCTCACGCTTATTCACGACTTGGAGTCCCGCTGTGGGTACCCCCTTGCCGAATACGGCACCTGATTCACGGCGCTGGAAGGCACTCGCCTTCATCGCGCTCGCCCAGCTGATGGTGGTCCTCGACGCCACCATCGTGAACATCGCCCTGCCCGCCGCACAGCAGGACCTCGGCATATCCGACGGCAACAAGCAGTGGGTCATCACGGCCTACGCGCTCGCCTTCGGTGGCCTGCTGCTCTTCGGCGGACGCATCGCGGACCTCTGGGGCCGAAAGCGCACCTTCGTCACCGGCCTGATCGGCTTCGCCCTCGCCTCGGCGCTCGGCGGCGCGGCCGGGGGCGAGGCCATGATGTTCGGCGCCCGTGCGCTGCAGGGCCTGTTCGGCGCGCTGCTGGCGCCCGCCGCCCTGTCGCTGCTTGCCGTCATGTTCACCGACGCCAAGGAGCGCGCCAAGGCGTTCGGCATCTACGGTGCGATCGCCGGTGGCGGTGGCGCCGTCGGCCTGATCCTCGGCGGCTTCCTCACCGAGTACCTGAACTGGCGCTGGACGTTCTTCGTGAACATCCCGTTCGCGATCATCGCCGCCGCCGGCGCGTACTTCGTCATCCGTGAGCCGGCCGGTGGCCGCAACCGCTCGCCGCTCGACGTTCCCGGCGTGCTGCTTTCCACGCTCGGCCTGGTCTCGCTCGTCTACGGCTTCACGCGCGCCGAGACCAACGGCTGGTCGGACGCCACCACCCTCGGCATGTTCGTCGCCGCGGCCGTCCTGCTGGTCTCCTTCGTCGTCGTCGAGGCCAGGGTCAAGCACCCGCTGCTGCCGCTGCGCGTCGTCGCCGACCGCAACCGCGGCGGTGTCTACGCCTCGCTCGGCCTCGCCGTGATCGGCATGTTCGGCCTGTTCCTCTTCCTGACCTACTACCTGCAGATCGTGAAGGGGTACTCGCCGGTCAAGACCGGCTTCGCGTTCCTGCCGATGATCGCGGGCATGATCACGGGCTCCACGCAGATCGGCGCCCGCCTGATGACCCGCGTACGTCCCCGGCTGCTGATGGGCCCCGGCTTCCTGCTCGCGGCGCTCGGCATGCTGCTCCTGACGCAGCTCTCGGTGGACACCTCGTACGCCGGCCTGATCCTGCCCGCCGAACTGCTGCTCGGCCTTGGCATGGGTACGGCGTTCATGCCTGCCATGTCGCTCGCGACGCTCGGCGTCGAGGCGCGGGACGCGGGCGTCGCCTCCGCGATGGTCAACACCTCGCAGCAGGTCGGCGGCGCCATCGGCACGGCCCTCCTGAACACGATCGCGGCCTCGGCCACGACCGCGTACCTGACGGACCACGCGGCCGGCGCCACGAACCAGCGGCTGCTCCAGGCGCAGGCCATGGTCAGCGGCTACAGCCACGCCATCTGGTGGGCCGTCGGCATCCTGGCCGTCGCGTCCCTGATCGCCTTCACGCTCGTCAACACCGCCGCCCCGGGCACGGGACCGGCCGCGGCCTCCGGCGACACGGAGGGCGCGGAGGACGAGCTGCTGGTGCCGGTGGTCGCGCACTGACCACCGCGTACGGGACGGATCTCACCTGAGCCAGGGGAGGTCCGCCCCGGCCTCCTTCGGCTGAAGTCCCTCGGCGACGATCATCATGATCTCGCCGAGGGACTTCTGCTGTTCGGGGGTGAGCCGCGAGAAGAGCGCCTGGCGGACGGTCTCGACATGCCCGGGCGCGGTCCTCTTCAGGACCTCCAGGCCTTCGTCCGTGAGGATCGCGAACTGCCCGCGCTTGTCGGAGGGGCAGTCCTCGCGCCGCACCCACCCGCTCTTCTCCAGGCGCGCGATCGCGTGCGAGAGCCGGGAGCGGGTGATCTTCGTTTCCCGCGCCAGCTCGGTCATCCGCAGCCGGCGCCGGGGCGACTCGCTCAGCTTGACCAGGAGCCCGAAGTAGACGTGCGGCATCTTCGCGTCGCGCTGGAGTTGCCGGTCGAGGTGGTCCTCCAGGAGCGTGGTGGCATGGAGGTACGCGCGCCAGGTGCGCTGCTCGTCCTCGCTGAGCCAGGTGGCCTCCGCTGCCTCCGCGTCGCTTTCGCTGTGATCGATGTGCTCCATACATCCCATCGTAGGCCCCCTTCTTGAAGATTAAACAAAGAAGGGTTACTTTTGTCGGTGGCAAGAGCTTGAAACTTCAAGGAGGTCGTCGTCGTGAACCGGATGCCCGCGCTCTACCTCTCCCACGGTGCCCCGCCGCTCGCCGACGACGCCCTGTGGACCGGCCAGCTCGCCGCCTGGTCGGCCGAGCTGCCGCGCCCCAAGGCGATCCTGATGATCTCCGCGCACTGGGAGAACGCGCCGCTGGCCCTCGCCGCCACCGAGACCATGCCGCTCGTCTACGACTTCTGGGGCTTCCCCGAGCACTACTACCAGGTGACGTACGCCGCGCCGGGCGCGCCCGAACTCGCCGAATCCGTACGCAAGTTGCTGCGCGGCCCCGGTATCCCGGTCCAGGACGTGCCGGACCGCGGGCTCGACCACGGCGCGTACGTCCCGCTCGTCGAGATGTACCCGGACGCCGACATCCCCGTCCTCCAGGTCTCCATGCCGACACTCGACCCGGCCCGCCTCATGGACATCGGCCGCCGCCTCGCGCCGCTGCGCGACGAGGGCGTGCTGATCGTCGGCTCCGGCTTCTTCACGCACAACCTCGCCGCGCTGCGACAGGGCGGGATCCCGGCGTGGTCCTCGGAGTTCGACGACTGGGGGCACCGGGCGCTTGAGGCGGGGGACGTGGACGGCCTCCTGGACTTCACCCACAAGTCCCCGGCGGGCGCGCTCGCGCATCCGCGCACCGAGCACTTCGCGCCGCTGTTCGTGACGATGGGCGCGGCGGATGCCTTCGGCGAACTGGCGGGTCAGCGGAGCGTGATCGACGGGTTCTGGATGGGGTTGGCGAAGCGGTCGGTTCAGTTCGGCTCTTCAAGCCCCGCCGGCGTCTCCCTTTAAGCCCCTGCGGCGATTGAGCAGCGGGGTCTGGGGCAGAGCCTCAGGGCCTACGAGGGCGACGGCCGCAACACCTTCTCGTACCAGGCCACGTCCCAGTAACGCCCGAACTTCCGGCCCACCTCCCGGTAGGTCCCCACGTAGGAAAAGCCGAAGCGGAGGTGCAGCCTCGTGGACGCCTCATTGGGCTGCGCGATCCCCGCGTACGCCCGGTGTACATCCTGCTCCGCGAGGGACTCGAAGAGCGCCTTGTAGAGGAGCGTGCCGATGCCATGTCCCCCCGCGTCGGGCGCCAGGTAGACCGTCACCTCGACCGACGTGTCGTACGCGGCCTTGGGGCGGAACGCGCTGGCTGTGGCGTACCCGAGGATCCGGTTCGAGGTCGTTTCGTTCGCAACCAGGAGCGGGTGTCGTTCGTCTTCAAGGTGGGAGAGCAGCCAAGGACGTCGCTCTTCAGGGGTGAAGGTGGCCGTGTCGAACGTGATCGGCGTCTCACGCACGTAGTGGTTGTAGAGGTCCGTGAGGGCTGTGAGGTCGCCCTCGACCCCTGGCCTGACCTGCACCTCTATGGACTCTGCCACCATCTTGTGCCTCCAGTTCGCGCGGTGTGGCGCGCAGGGTACTGCATGATCAGAAAAAAGATGGGCGGCTTGGGAATTCTGTCCGGATTCCAGTCGTTGATTCCATCGGATGCAGGGCACCCGTAAGGCCCCGGGAGGGGCGTACAGCCGACCTACCACCGCAAGGGAGCACGCATGGCAACCCGTGCCGTAGCCCGTCGTAAGTCCGCCGCGTCCGGCGAGACTGACGCGGCACGCAGTGTTCGCGCCGTAGGCGGGGAGATCGCCGACCGCGACCTGGTCGGCATGTACCTCGACGAGATAGCGCGCACACCGCTGCTCGACGCCGCCAAGGAAGTCGAGCTGTCCCAGACCATCGAGGCGGGCGTCTACGCCCAGCAGATCCTCGACGGTACGGTCTCCGACAGCAAGGTCGCCGTCGAGGCGTCCCGCGAGGAGCTGGAGGCTCTGGTCGCGGCGTCGGAGAACGCGAAGGACGTCTTCATCAAGTCGAACCTGCGGCTCGTCGTGGCGGTCGCCCGCCGCTACCCGCGGTCCGGCCTGCCCCTGCTCGACCTGATCCAGGAGGGGAACGCGGGGCTGGTGCGCGCGGTCGAGAAGTTCGACTACCGCAAGGGCTTCAAGTTCTCCACGTACGCGACGTGGTGGATCCGCCAGGCCATCACGCGCTCGATCGCCGACCAGTCCCGCACGATCCGCCTCCCCGTCCACCTGGTCGAGGAGCTGGGCCGGATCCGCCGCGTGCAGCGTGAGTTCAACCGCGAGCACGGCCGGGAGCCGGAGCCCACGGAGATCGCCGCGGAGCTCGGTGCGAAGCCGGAGCGCGTCGTCGACGTACTGGACTGGGCCCGCGACCCCGTCTCGCTGAACATGTCGGTGGACGACCAGGGCGAGACGCAATTCGGTGACCTGCTCGAGGACACGTCTGCCGTGTCGCCCGAGCAGTCTGTGCTCACGCTGCTGCGCAGCGAGGAGCTGGACGACCTCATCGGCCGGCTCGACCAGCGCACCGCGTCGATCATCAAGATGCGGTACGGGATCGATGACGGGCGGGAGCGGACGCTCACGGAGGTCGGTAAGGAGCACGGGCTCACGCGTGAGCGGATTCGGCAGATCGAGAAGCATGCGCTTCTTGAGCTGAAGAAGTTGGCGCGGGACACGGGGTTCGACGCGGCGGCCTGACATTCCAGCCCCGCCGGCGTTTGAGGCGCGGGGTCTGGGGCGGAGCCCCGGGCCGCAACCACGGCGCCGTTCGTGACGCCTCGGGGCTCTGCCCCGAACCCCGCTGCTCAATCGCCGCAGGGGCTTAAAGGATCTGCTCAATCGCCGCAGGGGCTTGAAAGGCCTGCTCAATCGCCGCAGGGGCTTGGTTGGGTTGATTGGGTCAGTCGGGTGCCCAACTCGCGTATCGCCGTGGTCAGTTCCTCCGGGCCGCGGACCGTGAACGCGTAGCCCGTCATCGCCAGGCGGACCGCTGTCCACTGGACCGGGTCCGTCGACGTCGCTCGTAGGCGGCAGCGGTTGTCCGAGAGTGCCTCCGGCGTGCCCAGCGTCGGGGGCATTTGTGTGGCCACCTGGTCGGCCGGGGCCGCGAACTCCACGTCGAGTTCGTACGCGTCGGCCACGGCCCACGAGGACGTCGATCGGCGCACGTACTCCGCCGCATCCCCCTCTGGCACCTCCCGCGGAGCGAACCTCGCACCGGTGGCGAACGGGTCCGCGATCCGGTCGACGCGGAAGGTGCGCCAGTCGTCGCGGTCGATGTCGTAGGCGACCAGGTACCAGCGGCGGCCCGTCGACACCAACCGGTGCGGCTCCACCAGGCGGCGCGACTCCGAGGTGTCGCGCGCCCGGTAACCGAAGCGCAGACGTTCGCTGCCCGCGGCCGCCGAGGCGATCACGGTGAGCGTCTCGGGTGCGATCGTCGCGCCGTCGCCCGAGGTCAGCGGAATGGTGGCCGCCTGGAGCGTGGCCACGCGGTGGCGCAGGCGCGAGGGCAGCACCTGTTCGAGTTTGGCCAGCGCCCGCACCGAGGCCTCCTCGACGCCCTCCACCGCGTGCCCGGCGCCGGCCCGCAGGCCCACCGCGATCGCCACCGCCTCCTCGTCGTCGAGCACGAGCGGCGGCAGCGCCTTGCCCGCGACGAGCCGGTACCCGCCGTCCGCGCCGAGCGTGGCCTGCACCGGATAGCCGAGGTCGCGCAGCCGGTCGATGTCGCGGCGCACGGTGCGCCGGGAGACCCGGAGCCGGGCGGAGAGCTCGCTGCCCGGCCACTCGCGCGGGGTCTGGAGGAGGGACAGGAGGGAAAGGAGCCGGGCCGGGGTGTCCGTCGGGGACGGCGTCATGTTCTCCATGGTTCTATGATGCCGCCGATCTAGGACATGTTCCGGCCTAGATGACTTCTAGCGTTTCCGTATGACCTCAACCGCAGACCTCACAGCCGACCGCAGGCGCTGGTTCGCCCTCGCCATCGTGATGACGGCGGCCTTCATGGACCTCGTCGACGTGACGATCGTCAACGTCGCCCTGCCGACCATCCAGCACGACGAGGGCGCCTCGACCGGGCAGATCCAGTGGATCACCGCCGGTTACGCGCTCGCCTTCGCCGCCCTGCTGATCACAGGCGGCCGGCTCGGCGACATCTTCGGCCGCAAGCGGCTCTTCCTGCTCGGCGTCGGCGGATTCACCCTCGCCTCCGCGCTCTGCGGCTTCGCCGCGAACCCCGAGATGCTGGTCGCCTCGCGGATCCTCCAGGGCGGCATGGCGGCGATGATGGTGCCGCAGGTGCTCTCGATCGTGCACGCGACGTTCCCCGCGCACGAACGCGGAAAGGTCTTCGGCCTGTTCGGCGCGATCGTCGGCCTGGGCGCCGTGTCCGGGCCGCTGCTGGGCGCGCTGCTGACCGAGTGGAACATCGCGGGCCTGGAGTGGCGCCCCATCTTCCTCATCAACCTGCCCGTCGGTGTCGCGGCCCTCGTCCTCGGTTCGCGCGTCATCAGCGAGTCCAGGGCTCCGAAGGCGCTGAAGCTGGACATCGTCGGCGTCGTCCTCGTCACACTCGCCATGCTGGCCCTCGTCTACCCACTCACCCAGGGCCGCGAGAACGGCTGGCCGCTGTGGGGTTACGTGATGATGGCGGCGTCCGTCGGACTCGTCGGCGTACTCGTCGCGTACGAGCGGGCGAAGGCGCGGCGCGACGGGTCGCCGCTGATCGAGCTGTCGCTGTTCAAGGTGAAGAGCTTCGCGGCGGGCATCGCCGTGCAGACCGTCTTCGGCCTGGTCATGGGCGTCTTCTTCCTGACCTGGACGCTCTACATGCAACTCGGCCTCGGCTGGAGCGCGTTGCGGGCGGGCGTCACCGGGGTGCCGTTCTCGATCGCCGTCTCGGTCGCCGCGAGCATCTCCGTGCAGAAGCTGGTGCCGCGCTTCGGGCGCAAGGTGCTTCAGGCGGGTGCGCTCACGATGGCGGCCGGTGTCCTGATCTACGTCGTCGAGGCCGGGCACTACGGACTCGGCATCGCCTCCTGGCAGATGGCGCTGCCGCTGGTCGTGATGGGGCTCGGCATGGGCCTGATCGTCGCGCCGCTGACCGACGCGGTGCTCTCCGAGGTGCCGCGTGAGCACGCGGGTTCGGCGTCCGGGCTCATCAACACGGTGATGCAGATGGGCAACGCGCTCGGTCTCAGCCTGGTCTCCGTCGTCTTCTTCAACGTGGTGGAGGACGGGTTGGCGCGGGGTGTCGGCGACGCGGCGTTCGTGGAGGGGTTCCGGAGTGCGCTGGTGTGGGTGGCGGCGGTCCTGGTGGGGATCTTTGCGCTGATGTTCGCGTTTCCGAAGGCCTCGGGAGGGGCGGGTGGGGTTGTTTCGGGGGGCGTTGAGGACGTGGTGGTGGAGCGGGAGCCGGAAGGGGAGCGGGAGTTGGTGTGACGGTTGCGGGGCTCTGCCCCGGACCCCGCGCCTCAAGCGCCGGCGGGGCTTAAATGGGGCTCACGTTGTCCAGAGATTCCAGGACCTGGGCGGGGCTGCCGCCGGGGGTCACCGATTCGCCGATCCGCTGCCGCACCGCCGAGCGGACCTTGGGCCAGGAGCGCAGGCCCACCGGGTGGAACTCGGCGTCCGGCAGCTGGTCGACGAACTTCCACAGCTTCCGCTGCGAACGGTCGGCCCGCAGGGCGTCGGAGGCCGTCACGGTCACCGGCAGTGTGGCCTGCGCGCCGCCGTACGTCTTCGCGGAGCCGGTGCCGTACAGGAACGTCAGGAACTTCCCGGCCTGCTCGGCATGGCCGCCGCTCTTGAACGCCATCATCCAGTCGTTGAGCCCCACCGGGGGCGCCGCCTCGTTCCCCTGCTTGAGCGGGAACGCGGCGTGCGCGTACGGCAGTCGGGCCTTGTCGGCGGCGCCGAGCAGCACCGGGTGGGCGATGAGCATGCCGGCCTTGCCGCCGAGGAACTGGGTGTACGCCTGCGTCCTGGTGAGCTTCGCCGGGGCGGCGCCCGCGAGGCCGGGCTCGACCAGTTTGTCGCGCAGCCAGGTCAGGGTCGCCTTGTTCTCGGCGGAGCCGAAGTCGTAGCCGTCGATCGCCGAGTACCCGCCGCCGCCCG
The DNA here is from genome assembly GCF_040295505.1 of Streptomyces sp. NPDC002790. Lineage (NCBI taxonomy): Bacteria > Bacillati > Actinomycetota > Actinomycetes > Kitasatosporales > Streptomycetaceae > Streptomyces > Streptomyces sp. NPDC002790. The sequence goes on from NZ_JBEOVM010000025.1 coordinate 28,887, forward strand.
AGAGCAGCCACGAGAGGAGTTCGTCCTCCGCGGCCTCGGGGCCGAGCTGCAGGGCGTACGGGGTGGGGATGCCGATGGTCTTCAACGCCTGTGCGGCGGCGTGGAGTTCGGCCCAGGAGCGGGGCGGGCCCGTGAGCCCGGCCCGCTCGAAGAGGCTTGTGTTGTAGAAGAGGCGCGGGGTGCTGGCGATGATCGGGATGCCGTACTGGACGGAGTCGACCCGGCCCGCGTCGGCGAAGGAGCGGATGAAGTTCGCCTGCGTGGGCACGTCGAAGAGCCGCTCCGCCGGGTACAGCAGGCGGTCCTCGGCGTACGGGGCGAAGAGGTGGCCCTGCGCGATGTCGGGGGCGCGGCCGTCCTTGACGCGGCGGGCGAGGACGGCGTCGATCTTCAGGAACGGGACGCGCTCCACCTCGACGTGGATGTCCGGGTGCTTCTTCTCGAAGGCCCGTACGACGTCGTCCCACTGGTCGCCGATGGAGGCGCCGACGCTTTTGTCGTAGCTCGGTACGAGGAGGCCGAGCGTGACCTTGTCGCCGTCGGCGCCGTCGCTTCCGTCGCCCGAACCGCAGGCGGTCAGGGCGAGGGCGCCCGCCCCTGCTCCGGCCAGGCCCGCGCCCGTCGTCCTCAGAAAGTGCCGCCGCCGCACTGCTCTCCCCCGCTCACGTGGTGATCGGTGGCATATTGTGCCACAGAGACATACCATGTCCGCATGGCAGGAACTGCGATGACGACGCCGCCGTCGACTCCGACGTTGACGCTGACGGAACGACGCAAGGCGGCCACCCGCCTGGACATCGCCCGCGCCGCGGCCGAACTGTTCACGCGGGACGGGCTGCGGGCCACGCGCGCCGAGGACATCGCGCGGGCGGCGGGCGTCGCGCCGCGCACGTTCTACCGGTACTTCGCGACCAAGGAGGAGTCGGTCGCGCCACTCCTCGAGGCCGGGGCCCGCCAGTGGGCGGAGGCGGTCCGCGAGGCGCCCGCGGACCTGCCGATCCCCGCCGCGCTGCGGCACGCCGTGGTGCACGCACTCACCGGCGACGACCCGGCCAACGCGGCGTCCCTCGGCTGGGTCCGCGCCCTCCTCCGTCTCACCGGGGAGAGCCCGGCGCTGCGAGCCGTCTGGAGCGACACGTGCCGGGTCTCGGAGGCGACCCTCCTCACGGTCCTCGCGAACCGCACGAACGATCCGGCCCCTCCAGACCTCCACCTGCGCCTGCTCGCCGGACTGGCGACCACGGCGGTCCGCGTCGCAGTCGAAACCTGGTCCCTCTCGGACGCCCCACCAACGGGCCCAACGGGCCCGGCAGCACTGGCCCTGAAGTGCCTGACCGCCACCTCAATCCCTGCCGGCGGGTGAGCAATTCAAGCCCCTTCGGCAAGTGGGCAATTTAGGCCCCCGCGGCGGGTGGGCAATTCAAGCCCCTGCGGCGTTTGAGCAGCGGGGTCCGGGGCGGTGCCCCGATCTTTAAAGCCCCGCCGGCGCTTGAGGCGCGGGGTCCGGGGCAGCGCCCCGAGTCGTCAACCACGGGGGACCACAACCTAAGGGAGCCGCAATGAACAACCTCACCGGCAAGACCATCCTGATCACCGGAGGTGCCCGCGGAATCGGCGCCGAAATCGCCCACCTCGCCACCACCGCCGGCGCCGCCACCGTCATCGCCGACGTCCTCGACGAAGAAGGCAACGCCCTCGCCACCGAACTCGGCCCAAAGGCCCGCTACACCCACCTCGACGTGACGTCGGAGGACGACTGGCAGGCCGCCCTCGCCTACACCACCACCGAGTTCGGCGGCATCGACGGCCTGGTCAACAACGCCGGTATCTCCACCGGCATGCCCTTCGAGACGGAGAGCGTGGAGCGCTTCCGCCAGGTCCTCGACGTCAACCTCGTCGGCGTCTTCGCGGGCATGAAGACCGTCGTCCCGGCGATGAAGGAGGCCGGCGGTGGCTCGATCGTCAACATCTCCTCCGCGGCCGGCCTGATGGGCCTCGCGCTCACCTCCTCGTACGGCGCCTCGAAGTGGGGCGTGCGCGGCCTCAGCAAGATCGCGGCGGTCGAGCAGGGCACCGCGCGGATCCGCGTGAACTCCGTGCACCCCGGCATGACGTACACCCCGATGACCGCGCAGGTCGGCATCCAGCAGGGCGAGGGGAACTACCCGAACACCCCGATGGGCCGCGTCGGCGAGGCCGACGAGATCGCGAAGGCGGTGGTCTTCCTGCTGTCGGACGACTCCTCGTACGTGACGGGCGCGGAGCTGGCCGTGGACGGCGGCTGGACCACGGGTCCGACGGTGAAGTACGTGATGGGTCAGTAATCAGCACACGAGTACAAGGGCCCGGTCTCCTGGGGAGGCCGGGCCCTTCGCACTGCCCGACCCGATCCGCCCTCCAACCGTATGCCTGTTTGTGTCTGCGCAACGCCCGAACCTGTTTACTTTCCGGAAATCCAGCCGTAGCCTCACGGAAGAGCAACACATTCGGGCACGTTCGCAGAAGAGGCACAGGTAAACGGACATGTACGCACCCGAGCGCCAGCAGGAGATCCTCCGCCTCGCCCGCGACGGCGGCCGGGTCGACGTGCTGTCGCTGGCCGAGGAGTTCCAGGTCACCGCCGAGACCGTCCGGCGCGACCTGAAGGCCCTCGACCGCGCCGGCCTCGTCCGCCGCGTGCACGGCGGCGCCATCCCGGCAGGCCGCCTCGACTTCGAGCCCGACCTCGCCGAGCGCGAGGGCACCGCTGCCGACGAGAAGGACCGCATCGCCCACGCCGCGCTCGCCGAGCTGCCGGCCGAGGGCAGCGTGATCCTCGACGCCGGGTCGACGGTCTCCCGGCTCGCGACCGCGCTGCCGCTGGAGGCCGAACTGGTCGTGGTCACCCACTCGTTGCCCACCGCCGCCCGGCTCGCGGACCACCCCGGCATCCAGCTCCACCTCGTCGGCGGCCGTATCCGCCACCGCACCCGCGCCGCCGTCGACGCCTGGTCCCTGCGCGCGTACGGGGAGATCCGCGCGGACGTCCTCTTCCTCGCGGCCAACGGTTTCTCGGCGGAAGCCGGACTCACCACGCCCGACCTGGCCGAGGCGTCCGTGAAGCGGGCCACCGTCGCCGCGGCCCGCCGCGTCGTGCTGCTCGCCGACTCCGGCAAGTGGGGCCAGGAGCACTTCGCCCGGTTCGGCGACCTCGCCGACGTGGACCTGCTGATCACGGACACCGGACTCGCCCCCGAGGACGCGGCGGCGATCGAGGCGGGCGGCACGGAGGTGGTCCGCGTATGACCCGCACGTCCCGCACGACCGGCACCGGCCACTCGCACCACCCCGAGCACGAAAGCAACGGCACGCGCATGATCGTCACCGTCACCCCCAACCCCTCCCTCGACCGCACCTACGAGGTCCCCGGCCTCGACCGCGGCGAGGTCGTCCGCGCGAGCGGCGAGCGCATGGACCCGGGCGGCAAGGGTGTCAACGTGTCGCGGGCCGTGGCCGCCGCCGGGGCGCCCACGCTGGCCGTCCTCCCGCTGGGCGGCGCCCCCGGCGCCCTGGTCGCCGAACTCCTCGACGGACAGGGCATCAAGGTCGCCCCGGTCCCGGTCGAGGGCCACACCCGCTCGAACGTCGCGCTCGCGGAGCCGGACGGCACCCTCACGAAGATCAATGCCCCCGGCCCCGAACTGTCCGCCTCGGAAGCCGAGTTGCTGATGTCCGTCGTGGGGGAGCGATCGGTCGGCGCCGACTGGATCGCCTGCTGCGGGAGCCTGCCGCGCGGCCTGGAGCCCTCCTGGTACGCCGAGTTGGTGGCCCGCGCGCACGCCGCGGGCGCCCGGATCGCGCTCGACACGTCCGGGCCCGCCCTGTTGGCCGCCCTCCGCGAACGCCCCGACGTCGTCAAGCCCAACGCCGAGGAGCTCGCCGAAGCGGTCGGCCGCCCGCTCGCCACGGTCGGCGACGCGGTCAAGGCGGCGGAGGAACTACGGGAGTCGGGCGCGGTCGCCGTGCTCGCCTCCCTCGGCGCGGACGGCCAGATCCTGGTCGACGCGAGCGGCGCCTGGTTCGCCTCGGCCCCCGTCGACGCGGTGCGCAGCAACGTCGGGGCGGGCGACTCCTCGCTCGCCGGCTTCCTGATCGCGGGCGGCGAGGGCCCGAAGGCGCTGGCCTCTGCGGTCGCCCATGGCGCGGCGGCGGTCCAGCTGCCGGGCAGCGCCATGCCGACGCCGGGGGACCTCCGCCCGGACGCGGTGCACCTGACGGCCGAGCCCCCGGTGGACCGCGCGCTGAAGGAGCCCGCACGATGACGCCGCCCGTCGCCCATTCAGAAGTCACCCCACCTATACGTAAGCCCATATATAGGCCCATACATAGGCAAAGGAGCCCGCGATGACGGAGATGATCACCGCGGACCTGGTCGACCTCGACCTGTCCGCCCCGACCAAGGACGAGGCCGCCCGTTCCCTCGCGGAGCGCATGGTGGAGCTCGGCAGGGTCACCGACCTCGACGGCTTCCTCGCCGACGTCGCGGCCCGCGAGGCCCAGATGCCGACCGGCCTCGACGGCGGCATCGGCATCCCGCACTGCCGCAGCGCGCACGTCACCGAGCCGACGCTCGCCTTCGGCCGCAGCGCGGAGGGCATCGACTTCGGCGCCCCGGACGGCCCCGCCGACCTGATCTTCCTGATCGCGGCCCCGGCGGGCGCGGACGACGCTCACCTCACGATCCTGTCCTCCCTGGCCCGCCAACTGATGGACGAGGACTTCAAGTCGGCCCTGCGCGCGGCCACCGACGCCGGGGCGGCGGCATCCCTGATACGCGGCGACGAGCCGGCCCCGGAACCCGTAGAGCCGGAAGCGGCGGATACGGCAGGTGCGGCGGATCCGGCAGAGATGGCGGAAGCCGAAGCCCCCACCGAGCAGCCGGTCACATTCAAGATCGTCGCGGTCACCTCCTGCCCCACCGGCATCGCCCACACCTACATGGCGGCCGAGTCCCTGGAGAACACCGGCCGCGACACCGACGGCGTCGAACTCGTCGTCGAGACGCAGGGATCCTCCGGCTTCACCCGCCTCGACCCGGCCGTCATCGCGGCCGCCGACGGCGTGATCTTCGCCCACGACGTCCCCGTCCGCGAAAAGGAACGCTTCGCCGGAAAGCCCACGGTCGACGTCGGCGTCAAGGCCGGCATCAACCGCCCCGCCGAACTCATCACCGAGGTACGGGAGAAGGCGTCCCGCGGCGAGATCACGGGCCACGCCGATCCGTCATCCACACCTGTGGACAACTCTGGCGATTCCACGGACGGTTACGGCACAAAGCTCCGCAAGTGGCTGATGTCGGGCGTCAGTTACATGGTGCCGTTCGTGGCGGCGGGGGGTCTGCTGATCGCGCTCGGCTTCGCGATCGGCGGCTACGAGGTCGCCGACGTCAAGGTCCAGACGCTGCTCAACAGCTTCGACTGGGGCTCGACGACGAGCTGGGCCGCGCTCCTCTTCTACACCGGCCAGGCGGCCTTCGCCTTCCTGGTCCCGGTCCTCGCCGGCTACATCGCGTACGGCATGGCGGACCGGCCGGGACTCGTGCCCGGCTTCGTCGCCGGTTCGATCGCGGTGACCACCAACGCGGGCTTCCTGGGCGGCCTGATCGGCGGCCTCATCGCGGGCGCCGTGGTCATGGCGATCCAGAAGGTGAACATCCCGGCCGTGCTGCGCGGCATCATGCCGGTGGTCGTGATCCCGCTGCTCTCCTCGATCGTCGTCGGCTTCCTGATGTTCGTGGTGATCGGCAAGCCGATCGCCTCGCTGCAGAGCGCGCTGACGGACTGGCTGAACTCCCTGTCCGGAGCCAACGCGATCGTCCTCGGCGTCATCCTCGGCCTGATGATGTGTTTCGACCTCGGCGGTCCATTGAACAAATGTGCCTATGCCTTCGCGGTCGGCGGTCTCGCCAACCCCACGGACGGTTCGCTCAAGGTGATGGCCGCGGTGATGGCAGCGGGCATGGTGCCGCCGCTGGCGATGGCCCTCGCCACCAGCGTGCGCGGCAAGCTCTTCACCAGGACCGAGCGGGAGAACGGTAAGGCGGCCTGGGTCCTCGGGGCCTCGTTCATCACCGAGGGTGCCATCCCCTTCGCCGCGGCCGATCCGCTGCGCGTGATTCCCGCCTCGATGGCGGGCGGCGCGGTCACCGGCGCCCTGTCGATGACCTTCGACGCCACACTCCGCGCTCCGCACGGCGGCGTCTTCGTGGTCCCGCTGATCGGCAACGCCTGGCTGTACCTGGTGGCGATCGCGGCCGGTACGTGCGTCACCGCGGCGTTGACCGTCGTCCTCAAGTCGCTGCGCAAGCAGCCGGCCGCCGCCGGTCGGTCGGAGACCGTGCACGCCCCGTCGCGGACCGTGGCCGCCGCGGAGCCCTCAGCGGCGCAGCCCGCGAAGGTGTGAGGCTTGGTGCGATTGACGTTGTTGGCATGGTTGGCGAGGCGTTAGGAGCCTTGCGAGATACGTCACGGTCCGGGACCAAAGGCCCGGACTGTGGTGTTCACTGGAGCGCATGCCTGAGCACGTGTCGATCCTTCAGCAGCTGGGCCTGGCTCTGGTCGCTCTCGCGGCCGTGGCCTGGGTGGTCGGACTGGCCCGCCTGGTGCGCACTGTCGTCTTCGCCCCGCCGGAGCAGCGGACACAGCTGCCGCTGGGCGTGCTGCCGGCGCAGTCCCGGTCGCCCGCGCTCGAGTCGGTGCCGCTGACGGCCGACGAGCAGGACGCGTTCGCGGGTCTTGTACGGGAGTTCAGTCGCCGGTAGTCAGCGCCGGGCCCGTGGGTGGGAGGCCGCGCGGCGCTCCATCGTCGCTCTCGCCGCCTCTTGCGTCGCGTACACCTCGCACATGTGCCGACCGTCCGGCGTCGCCGTGTGCTCGACCTCCCAGAGGCTGACCTCGCGGCCGTCGCGCAGCAGAAACGCGTGCTCGTACAGCGTGAAGCCGTGGCTGACGCGGCAGCCGAAGGCCTGGGTGATCTGGTGCGCGCACGCCTCCCGCAGCAGTCTCGCGGTGCCGGGGCCGGGCCGCGTCGACCCGTCCGGGTTCTCCGCGCGGCGCAGCAGGCGGCGCGCGTGGTCGGCGGAGCTGTGCGGGTCGCCGGCGCCGAAGGTGCGGCGCATCGGCGGGACCGAGGGGAGATTGACCAGGGCCATGGGGACGTGGAGGTCGAACTCCGGCTCGGCCTCCTGGGACAGCGGTAGCCGTCCCGTCGCCAGGTGCAGCTCGTCCTCGGACACGTAGACCTCGTGCTGTGCTGCGCCGTCCCGCCCCGTGTTGTGCACGAGCTCCCAGAGGGTGAGCGAACCACCGTCGACCAGCAGCCAGTTGTGCCGGTATGTCTCGCGGTGGCGGCCCGCGCTGTGGTGGGCCGAGTGCAGGTAGCCCGCGTACGCGAGCGCGCCGTCGAGCCGCTCCAGCGTCTCGTCGGGCAGGTCGAAGGAGTTGAGCGCGCGACCGAGGAGCCGCCCGAGCTGCGCTTCGGGTGCCGCGTCCGACTCGGTCCCTAATCCGACACAGGGCTCGGAGTCATGCGGAAAGCTCAAGGCACCTCCCAGTATTGCTTCGTGTCACCTCGTGGGTGCATACCGTAGTCCTTCGCTCGGACATCGTGTCCGTGAAATGACAAACGGGGAGCGGGATTTGAGCGACGTGCCTGGTACCTGGTGCCTGGACAACGCTTGGGCCGCGCGGTGGGTTCCCGCGCGGCCCGTGTCGGTGCAGCCGGATGGTCAGCCGGCGCTGCCCGCCGTCCACTGGTCCCACGCCATGTTCCAGCCGTTGAGGCCGTTGTCGGGCGCGACCGTCTTGTCGGGCGAGTTCTTCATGACCACGACGTCGCCGACGAGCGAGTTGTCGTAGAACCACTTGGCGGTCGTGTCGCCGCCCGCGCCCTTGACGTCCCGCATGCCGACGCAGCCGTGGCTGGTGGCCTGCGAACCGAAGATGCCGGGCGAACTCCAGTAGTTGCCGTGGATGAACGTCCCGGACTGGGACAGGCGCATCGCGTGCGGCACGTCCGCGATGTCGTACTCACCGCCGAAGCCGACCGTGTCGCCGTTCATGCGCGTCTGCACGAACTTCTCCGAGATCACCATCTGCCCGTTGTACGTCGGGTGTTGGGCGCTTCCGGTGGACACGGGCACCGTCTTGATCGTCTTGCCGTCGCGGACGACGGTCATCTCCTGCGTGTTCGCGTCGACGGTGGAGACCTGCGCGCGGCCGACGGTGAAGCTCACCGTCTTGTCCTGCACGCCGTGCACCCCGTTGGCCCCCTCGACGCCGTCGAGGTCGATCTTCATCGTGACCTTGGAGCCGGCCTTCCAGTACTCCTGGGGCCTGAAGTCCAGGCGCTGGGCGCCGAACCAGTGCCCGACGACCTTCTGGCCGCCGCTGGACGTCACCGTGATGTGCGACTGCACATCCTTCTTGTTGGTGATCGCCTTGTCGAACGTGAAGGAGACCGGCATCCCGACCCCGACCGTCTTCCCGTCGTCCGGCGTGTACGTCCCGATGAAGCTCTTGGCGCTGGAGACCGTCGTGAAGATGGAGTTGGCGGCGGCCTTGTGCCCGCTGTCGTCCTTGGCGGACGCGGAGATCCGGTACTTGGTGCCGCGCTCCAGCTGCTCCTTCGGCTTCCACGTCGCGCCGCTCGCCGTGATCGATCCGGGTACGGCCTTGCCGCTCCCGGACTCGGTCATCTTCACGCCGGTCAGCTTGCCGTCGCTGACCTTCACACCCGTCGCGTTGATCGACGCGCCGGTCGACCCGTCCTTGGCGGAGATGGTGATCTTCGGGGCGTCGCCACCCTTGTCGTCACTGGCGGTGGCGTCGCCTCCGCAGGCCGTGAGGGTCAGTGCGCCGACGGCGAGTGCCGCGCACACGACGGCTGTGTTCTGCCTGCTCACGGTCTGCTCCTTTTTCGTGGTTTCTGCTGTTCCGCTGCTTCTCTACCGATGTGAGGGAAGAGCGCGAGACGACCGGAAGGGTTCCGTCCGTTTGTTGTGAACGCAGCCACAGGGACAGTCCTGTTACGTGGCGGTGGATCTCTGTTACGCGGCCGCTACTCGGCGTCGGAACGGCTCCCGGAGACGTCGCCGTAGAGGTCGCCGTACGAGAGGTGGGTGCGGCCGCCGGCCGACACGGACTCCGCCGAGCGCAGGGCCCGCACGATCGCCCGCGTCACGAGGTCGGCGCCGGCCGCGAGGATCTCGTTGAGCGCGAGGGGGTTCGCGGCGTCGAGCGGTCGTTCCCCGGTGGCGAGTGCGAACACCGTGTCCCCGTCGTTGAGCAGGTGCACGGGGCGTACGGCCCGCGCGATCCCGTCGTGCGCCGTGCCGGCGACCTTCTGCGCCTGGGCACGGGTGAGGTCGGCGTCGGTGGCGACGACGGCGAGGGTGGTGTTGAGGGGCTGCGCGCCGTTGGCCGCGGACACCTCCGCGATCCGCTTGCCCGCCGCCTCGTGCGTCTGCGGCGTGGGGTACGTCACCGGGCCGCGCCCCGCGAAGAACTCGCCGTACAGCGCGCCGGTGGCCGGGTCCACGGCGGAGCCCGCGGCGTTCGCGACGACCAGGGCGGAGACCGTGATCCCGGAGTCGAGGACGGTGGACGCGGTGCCGATGCCGCCGCGCAGTTTCCCGACGAGCGCGCCGGTGCCCGCGCCGACGTTGCCCTCCTGGACCGGGGCGCCGGGTTCCGTCGCTGCGGCGGCCTCGACCGCGGCGCGGCCGGTCCCGGCGTCGGGCCGGGCCCGCCAGTCGCCGCCCCGGCCGAGGTCGAACACGCACGCCGCGGGCACCACCGGCACGACCTCCCCGGGGCGGGTGCCGGCCGGGACTCCGCGCCCCTGGTCCTCCAGCCACGCCATCACCCCCGACGCCGAGTCGAGCCCGAACGCGCTGCCGCCCGTGAGTACGACGGCCTCGATCCGCTGCACGAGGTTGCGCGGGTCGAGCGCGTCGGTCTCCCGGGTGCCGGGACCACCGCCCCGTACGTCCACGGCGGTGACCGCGCCGCCTTCGGGGGCGAGCACGACCGTCGTACCGGTCAGGAACCCGTCCCCGACACGGGTGACGTGTCCGACGCGCAGGCCGTGGACATCGGTGAGGGCATCGTTGCGTGTCGTCATGTCCCATGCCTACCACGGCAGTTGGCGCCCGATCGGGGCGGTCATGGCTCGGCGGATGGGTGGGGACGGTCGGAAGCCGTCAGGCGGCCCGCGCCTCGCCCGCCCGCGAGGTCAACGTCACGCCGACCACCACCGTGAGCGCCGCGACGATCCCCGCCGCGAGCACCGCCCAGTGCCCCGCGAACGTGCACGCGAGCACCAGCAACGCGCTGACCGGCAATGCCAGTTGTTGCACGGCCCCCACCTTGAAGTACCGGGAGTGCAGCGCCCACACCAGCAGCAGGAACACCGCTGACGGGACGGTCACGGCGGCGGAGGCCACGACCGTGGAGATGTGCGCCTCGCCCACCGCCTGCTCGACGGCGACCTCGATGCCCGCGCCGATCGACGCCGCCGACGCGAGGATGAAGAAGTGGCCGTAGCCCCACACGAACGCCTGCCGGTTGCTGCGCAGCCGGTCGTGGATCGGCACCGCGAAGTAGATCCACCAGGCGGCGAAGACGACGAGGAGGCCGCCCGCCGCGATCGGCAGGAGCTCGCCGAGCGCGTCGTTCTCCTCGATGCCGGACTTCACCGCGACCGTCGCCGCGGCGATCGACTCGCCGAGCACGATGATCGTGAACAGGCCGTAGCGCTCGGCGATGTGGTGCGGATGCCAGGACGTCCGCCGGTCCCGCTCCGCGTACACCGGCACGCACATCTCCAGGATGGCCATCGCCAGGAACACCCAGCCCTGCGCCGCCGTGGGCGTGAACAGCAGCGCCAGCCAGCCGATCTGGCAGGCGAGCACCCCGCCGGCGTACCGCAGCGCCACCCGGCGCTCGGCCCCCGTGGTGGAGGCGGCGGCCCGCAGCCAGTGCGTGGCCATGGCGACCCGCATGATCAGGTAGCCGAGAAAGACCACCAGGTAGTTGTCGTGGGCGAACGCCTGGGAGACCCCGGCCGCGAGCACCAGCACGCCCGCGATCTGGACGAGTGTGATCAGACGGTAGAGCGCGTCGTCGTTGTCGTAGGCCGAGGCGAACCAGGTGAAGTTCATCCACGCCCACCAGATCGCGAAGAAGACGCGCGCGTAGTCGATCACGCCGGCGCCCGAGTGCCCCTCCGCGATCGCGTGCACCAGCTCCGCCCCGCCCTGTGCGACGGCGACGACGAAGCACAGGTCGAAGAACAGCTCCAGTGGTGAAGCGGCCCGGTGCTCCTCGTCGCGCCCCCTCTCGACCATGCGGCGGATGGGGGAGCGCTTGTCTGGCGTGGACGTCATGGTCCCACCCCAGCAGATCGGGTCGTTCCGTGGGGGATTCGGCACGCAGCCCACGCATCCGCGGCGGACGCCGCAGGTACCACGGAAATTCGGCACATTTCTTGTGAATACATTCACAAGCGAACATGGGTCGAAAGTCCCGAAGAAAACCCCAGGTCAACCCCGGAGCGCCAGTGGATTCCGGCCCGAAGTAGGGCCCAATGGTCCTGAACTCAGGACCATTGCCGCCCCTTTGTCGCGCCCCGCGGGAGTGCAATGAACTCGTAGTAACCCACCGGTCGAAGAGATGGGGAAGGTGCCGCAGATGACTGCCACTCCCGCGGAAAAGACGACGCACGGCGAGGCCTGGGACGGCTTCAAGGGAGGGCTGTGGCGGGACGCCGTCGACGTCCGGGACTTCGTCCAGCAGAACTACACCCCCTACGAGGGGGACGGCTCCTTCCTCGCGGGACCGACCGAACGCACCACCGCCGCCTGGGACAAGCTCCTCGGGATGTTCCCCGCGGAGATCGAGCGCGGCGTCCACGACGTCGACGTGAAGACCCCGTCCCGTATCGACGCCTTCCGCCCCGGCTACATCGACGGCACCGCCGCCGATCACACCGACCTCATCGTGGGCCTCCAGACCGACGCCCCGCTGAAGCGCGCGATCATGCCCAACGGCGGCTGGCGGATGGTCGAGGGCGCCCTCGACGCGTACGGCTACGAGGCCGACCCCGAGGTCCGCGAGATCTACACCCACCTGCGCAAGACCCACAACGAAGGGGTCTTCGACGCCTACACCCCCGAGATCCGCGCCTGCCGCTCCTCCGGCATCATCACCGGCCTCCCGGACGCCTATGGTCGCGGCCGCATCATCGGCGACTACCGCCGCGTCGCCCTCTACGGCGTCGACCGCCTCATCGCCGCCAAGCAGTCCGACAAGGACGAGCTGAGCGCCGCCTGGCCCACCGAGCACGTCATCCGGGACCGCGAGGAGATCTCCGAGCAGATCAAGGCGCTGAACGAGCTCAAGGCCATGGCCATGTCGTACGGCTACGACATCGCGGGCCCGGCCACCACGGGCCGTGAGGCCGTGCAGTGGCTGTACTTCGGCTACCTCGCCGCCGTGAAGGAGCAGAACGGCGCGGCCATGTCGATCGGCCGCATCGACAACTTCCTCGACATCTACCTGCAGCGCGACATCGAGGCCGGCCGGATCACCGAGTCCGAGGCCCAGGAGTTCATCGACGACTTCGTCATCAAGCTCCGCATCGTCCGCTTCCTGCGCACCCCCGAGTACAACGACCTCTACTCCGGCGACCCGACCTGGGTCACCTGGTCGATGGCCGGCATCGGCGAGGACGGCCGCCCGCTCGTCTCGCGCACCACCTTCCGTGCACTCCAGACCCTCTACAACCTCGGCCCGGCCCCCGAGCCGAACCTGACGGTCTTCTGGTCGCGTGAACTGCCGCGCGGCTTCAAGGACTTCGCCTCCCAGGCCGCCATCGACACCTCGGCCATCCAGTTCGAGTCCGACGAACTGATGCGCCCCAAGTACGGCGACGACACCGCCATCGCCTGCTGCGTCTCCGCGATGGCCGTAGGCAAGCAGATGCAGTTCTTCGGCGCCCGCGTGAACGTCGCCAAGGCGCTCCTCTACGCGATCAACGGCGGCCGCGACGAGAAGTCCGGCAAGCAGGTCGTCGAGGGATTCGAGCCCATCGAGGACGAGTACCTCGACTACGGAGTCGTCGCCGAACGGTACGACGCGATGCTCGACTGGCTGGCGAGGACCTACGTCCACGCGCTCAACGTCATCCACTACATGCACGACAAGTACGCCTACGAGCGCATCGAGATGGCCCTGCACGACCAGGAGATCCTGCGCACCATGGCCTGCGGCATCGCGGGTCTGTCGGTCGCCGCGGACTCCCTCTCGGCCATCAAGCACGCGAACGTCAAGGTCATCCGTGACGAGACCGGCCTCGCCGTCGACTACGAGATCGAGGGCGACTACCCGGCCTACGGCAACAACGACGACCGCGCCGACGAGATCGCCCAGCGCATCGTCCACGGCTTCATGGAGAAGGTCCGCAAGCACCCCACCTACCGGAACGCGGTGCACACCCAGTCGGTGCTCACGATCACCTCGAACGTCGTCTACGGCAAGAAGACCGGCAACACCCCGGACGGCCGCCGCTCCGGCGCCCCGTTCGCCCCCGGCGCCAACCCCATGAACGGGCGCGACGAGCACGGCTACATCGCCTCCGCCCTGTCGGTGGCGAAGCTGCCCTACGACGACGCCGAGGACGGCATCTCGCTGACCAACACGATCACCCCGGACGCCCTTGGCCGCACCCCCGGCGAGCGGATCGGCAACCTGTCCGGCGTGCTCGACGGGTTCATGGCCAGCGACGGCTTCCACATGAACGTCAACGTCCTGAACAAGGCGACGCTCGAGGACGCCATGGAGCACCCGGAGAACTACCCGCAGCTCACCATCCGGGTCTCCGGATACGCGGTGAACTTCGTCCGCCTGACGCGCGAGCAGCAGCTGGACGTCATCAACCGCACCTTCCACGGCTCCCTCTGAGCCGGCCCACCCGACCGAGGCCGTCCGAGGAGGAACGCCATGACCGTGCTGCTCACCCAGCCCGCCGGGAAGCCGGCAGCGAACGACGCCGCCACCCCGGCCGCCGCCGCGACCCACAGGCCCACCGGGGGTTCGGTGCACTCCTGGGACCTGTCGACCGGCGTCGACGGGCCGGGCACCCGCTTCGTGACGTTCCTCTCCGGCTGCCCGCTGACCTGCCTGTACTGCCACAACCCCGACACCTGGAAGATGCGGAACGGGAAGCGCACCTCGGCCGACGACATCGTCGCGGAAGCCGCCAAGTACACCCGGTTCATCGAGGCCGCGGGCGGCGGCGCCACCATCAGCGGCGGGGAACCGCTGCTCCAGCCGGTCTTCGCCGGTGAGCTGCTGCACCGCTTCAAGCACGAGCTGGGCCTGCACACGGCCCTCGACACCTCGGGCTTCCTCGGCGTGCGCGCCACCGACGCCCTGCTGCGCGACGTGGACCTGGTGCTGCTCGACATCAAGTCCTGGGACCGCGCCACCTACAAGCACGTCACCGGGCGCCCGCTGCAGCCCACCCTCGACTTCGCGCACCGCCTCGCCGACCTCGGCAAGAACGTGTGGGTGCGCTTCGTGCTCGTCCCCGGGCTGACCGACGACCCCGCCAACATCGAGGGCGTCGCCGCCTTCGCGGGCTCCCTCGGCAACGTCTCCCGGGTCGACGTGCTGCCCTTCCACAAGCTCGGCGAGGCGAAGTGGCAGGCGCTCGGCAAGACCTTCACGCTGCACGACACCTCCTCGCCCACCCCCGAGCAGCTCGCCTCCGCCAAGGCGATCTTCGAGTCCCACGGCCTCACGGCGGTCTGAGCCAGGGTTCGCCCCCGCGACGTACCCTGGAGCCATGAGCACCGCCCCCGAGCCGGCCGAGCGCGATCCCAAGAAGCGCGATCCCAAGGCCGCGCTGATCTTCGACGATCCGCTGACCGCGCAGTCCTCGGACGACACGGACCGCGGCTGGGGCGAGCGACCGACGGCCGGTGACAACAGCGCCGCCGACCTGGCCCGCTTCCTCGACGAGAAGCCGCCCCACCACATCTGAAGGGCCGCTGCGAGCCCCGCTAGGGCTCGGTGTGCCCCGAGCCGCGCTGCGCCACGAGCGCGTCGCGGATCTCCTTGAGCACCTCCAGCTCGGAGACCTCCAGAACCTCCTGGGTACCTTCCTTCTCGGCCTTCTTCGCGGCCTGCCGGGCGAGGTACTTGGCCATCGGCAGCACCATCAGGAAGTACACGACGGCGGCCGTGATCAGGAAGCTGAGGGCGGCACTGACGACCGTGCCCCACATGATCTCGATGCCGACGGGCTCGCCGTCGACGACCTTGCACGGGCCCTGAAGGCAGTACGAGTACTTGTTCAGGTCCTGTGTCCCGAACGCTCCGACGATCGGGTTGATGACCCCTTCCACCACCGTGTTCACGACGCTGGTGAACGCGGCGCCGATGACCACGGCGACCGCCAGGTCGACCACATTGCCTCGCATGAGGAAGGCCTTGAAGCCTTCCCACAGGCTCGGTTCGTTGTTCTCGCTCACCAGAAGGCCTCTCTTCACATGTCCAGGTTGTGGAGCAAACGCCTCCGCAACCTACGACAGTTCGGGTCAGACCTGTCCAATTCGGTAGCTCGAACGAGGGACTTGACGAGATATACGTCACCACACCGTCACCGCCAACCGAGAAGCGGCTCCGGCGCCCGCGAGTCGCGCAGCGGTCGCCCGCTCCACCGTCAGCACCACCAACGCCCCGCCCGTCGTCGAGGTTTCGCCGAGAGCGTCGCCTTGACCGAGAGTTGGCCTCGGCTTCGGGACGGATGCCACGCGGGCGCCGGATGCAAGCACCCGCACCCCGGCCCTGCCGTCCGCCCGCGCCGCCACCACATCGACCCGGTCGCCCGGTCGCAGCAGCCGCACCGCCCCCGCGTCCGCGATCCGTACCGGCGCCGACACCGTCACGGCGGGCGCGGCGGCCCGCCCACCCGGCCCCGCCCCCGCGTGCGGAGGCTCGGGCCCGCCTCCCGCCCCGGACGAGGGCACGGCGGCCGCCAGCGCCGCCGCGGTCAGGACGAGGCCCGCCGCCACGGCAGGCCGGCGCCGGCGCCTGCCCGCGCGCCCCGGCCGCCACCGCGTGCCGCGTACGTGCACGGGAGGGAAGGGCGGCACCTCGGACGTCGGGGGAATGCTGAGCTGGTACGGGACAGGGACAGATACGGACATGGTCGCCACCGCCTGCGGATCGGTCGGATCGGTCGGGCCGGACGGGCACCGAGCCCGTCTCGCCGACCACGTTCCGCCTTCGCGACTCGTCCCGCTGAGCCCCGTGCACTACCGAGCGGTTGTGGACAACTCCCTCACCCGAAGGGGAGATTCAGGCACTCGGCCCCCCGCCGGTCTCCGTCACGGCAGCCGGAACCCCGGATCCATCCCGCCCAACGCCTCGCCACACCCGCAGTCCCGCTCCGCGTCCGCCGGCAGCCCCGCCACCGCGTCGAACAGCACCGTCCGCAGCCGGTCCACGTTGGCCGCGAACACCTGGAGCACCTCGTCGTGCGAGACGCCCTCGCCGCTCTCCGCGCCCGCGTCCAGATCCGTGACGAGGTTCAACGACGTGTAGCAGAGCTCCAGTTCACGGGCGAGGATCGCCTCCGGGTGACCGGTCATCCCGACCACCGACCAGCCCATGGCGGCATGCCACCGGGACTCGGCACGGGTGGAGAACCGCGGCCCTTCCACCACCACGAGCGTCCCGCCGTCCACCGGTTCCCAGCCCTTGCCGCGCGCGGCCTTCACCGCGACCCTGCGCCCCGCGGGGCAGTAGGGGTCGGCGGGCGAGACGTGCACGACGTTCGGCACGGTCCCGTCCGGGAGCGGCAACCCGTCGAAGTAGGTCTGCGCCCGCGACTTCGTACGGTCCACGAACTGGTCGGGCACGAGCAGCGTCCCCGGCCCGTACTCGGGCCGCAGGCCGCCCACCGCGCACGGGCCGAGGACCTGGCGTACGCCCACGGAGCGCAACGCCCACAGGTTGGCGCGGTAGTTGATGCGGTGCGGTGGCAGATGGTGGCCGCGGCCGTGCCGGGGCAGGAAGGCGACGCGGCGCCCCGCCACCTCACCGAGGAAGAGCGAGTCGCTCGGCGGCCCGTAGGGGGTGTCGACGCCGATCTCTGTCACGTCGTCCAGGAACGAGTAGAAACCGGAGCCGCCGATCACGCCGATCTCGGCGGTGGCGCTTGCGTTCACGTTGCCTGAGTTGGTCGCCATGGAGCAGCACAGTAGTCATGCCGGGAACGCCGAAGACCCTGTCGTCGGATGACGACAGGGTCTCGTAAGAATTCGCGGCGTTGCTTACGCGGCAGAGGACGCCGAGGAACTCGACGAGCTCGACGACGACGTCGAAGAAGAGGACGAAGACGAAGAAGACGTCGACGGCTTCGAGTCGGTGGACGGCTTCGAGTCAGTGGACTTCGACTCCGAGCCGGACGACGAGCCCGAGGACGACGCCGGGCTGCTGCTCGACGCGGAGCCGCGGCTGTCGTTGCGGTAGAAACCGGAGCCCTTGAACACGATGCCGACGGCCGAGAACACCTTCTTCAGGCGGCCCTGGCAAGCGGGGCACACGGTCAGGGACTCGTCGGTGAACTTCTGCACCGCCTCGAGGCCCTCGCCGCACTCGGTGCACTGGTACTGGTAAGTCGGCACTGTGTCTTCCTCCTGGCACTCTCACTCGATGAGTGCTAACGACGATCCATAGTGACCTATTCCGCGGGATCAGTCCACTGCCACGGGCTCGCGGTGACCCACACCACGTGCCACGGTCCGCCCCGCCGAGGGCGGCGCGAGCCGCGAGCGCAGCAGGAACATGACCACCA
This sequence comes from Streptomyces sp. NPDC002790, assembly GCF_040295505.1. Classification (NCBI taxonomy): domain Bacteria; kingdom Bacillati; phylum Actinomycetota; class Actinomycetes; order Kitasatosporales; family Streptomycetaceae; genus Streptomyces; species Streptomyces sp. NPDC002790. The sequence continues at coordinate 46,791 of NZ_JBEOVM010000025.1, forward strand.
GGGCGAGCACCGTGCCGCCCATCGGGACGAGGAATCCGGCGCCGTCCCAGAGGCGGTCCTCCAACTGTCCGGACACCGACACGGCGGCCGCCTGGCCGAGCGCGACGGCCCCGGTCAGCCAGGTGAAGGCCTCGGTTCGGGAGCCCGCGGGGACGATCTTCTCGACCAGCGTGTAGCCCGTGATCAGGGACGGCGCGATGCACACGCCGACCAGCAGACCGAGCCCGGCGAGCAGCACCACGGACTGTGCCGCCCACAGCCCTGAGGCCATGACGGCGAGGGCCGCGTAGCCGACGAGGAGCCGGCGCTGCGGGGCGATCTTCCACGCGATGGCGCCGCACACCAGGCCCGAGAGCATGTTGCCGGCGGCGAAGATCCCGTAGAGGACGCCGTTGAGGCCGGGTTCGCCGATCGACTCGGTGTACGCGGCGAGCGAGACCTGCATGCCGCCGAAGACGGAGCCGATGCCGAGGAACGTGACGATCAGGACGCGCACACCGGGGACGCGGAGCGCGGAGGTGTGCTGCACGCGTGCGTGCCCCTCCAGGCCTGCCACAGGAGGCTGGGTGCCCTTCTGGGCGGCGAACAGGAGGCCGCCGACAAGGGTGAGCGCCGCCTCGGTGAGCAGGCCCGCGGCCGGGTCGATGCCGGTGCACAGGGCCGTCGCGAACAGTGGGCCGAGCACGAACGTGAACTCGTCGGTGACCGACTCGAACGCGGCGGCCGTCTGCATCAGGGGCGAACCCTGCAGCCGCACGCCCCAGCGGGCGCGCACCATGGGCCCGATCTGCGGTGTCGAGGCGCCTGTGGGTACGGCGGCCACGAACAGCGCCCACGTGGGCGCTCCGGAGAGTGCGAGCGCGGTGAGCGTGAGCCCGGCCGCGGAGTGCACGAGCACGCCGGGCAGCAGCACGGCACGCTGCCCGAAGCGGTCGGCCAGCTTGCCGCTGTAGGGCGCGAAGAGCGCCATGGCGACACCGGTCGTCGCGGACACCGCGCCGGCGGTGCCGTAGGAGCCGGTGGTGTGCTGCACGAGCAGCACGATGGAGATCGTGAGCATCGCGAACGGCTGGCGCGCCGCGAAGCCGGGAAGCAGGAATGTCCAGGCCCCGCGGGTGCGCAGGAGCTGCCCGTAGCCGGGGCGCTCGGCCCGTTGGGTGCCGGGTTCGGCGACCGTGTCCTTCTGTGGCACGGTCCTTGCCTTTCTGCCGCCTGGTAGCGCGGTCCTCCTGGTCGAGGAGTGCGCGCCGAGAGCCGTCCTCATGCGCCGGGAACCGAGTGATACCTACGGTCCGCGCCAGGAGAGGCCCTGGGCCAGGCAGGTCGCTGTGAAGCACAGCGCCGCAAGGGGACCGCGGCCGCTTTGCGGTCGCGCCGGCTCTACTTCAGGCAGAGTCGGTCGTACATGGTCTGTGCATCCATGCTAACGGGCTTCCGGGCCCGCGGTACCCAACCAACCGGCCAGCTTGCCGCCGAGGGCGACGGCCCGCAGGCGTGCCTCCGCGGCGTCCCGCACCGGGTCCGTGGCGACCACCAGGAGCTCGTCGCCCCGGCGGAGCACGGTGGTCGGGGCGGGCACGGAGGAGGTGCCGTCGCGGACGACGAGCGTGACGGCCGCGCCCTTGGGCAGTCGCAGTTCGCCGACCTCCACGCCGTGCATCCGCGAGCCCTCCGGGATGGAGACGGACAGCAGGTGCCCGCGCAGCCGCTCCAGGGGCGCCGATTCGATGCCGAGGTCGGCGGTGTCGGAGGAGCCGGCCAGGTGCAGCTTGCGGGCGAGCCACGGCAGCGTGGGTCCCTGGATGAGGGTGTAGACGACGACCAGGACGAAGACGACGTTGAAGATCCGCTGGCTGTCGGCGACGCCCGTGACCATCGGGATGGTCGCCAGGATGATGGGCACGGCGCCGCGCAGCCCGGCCCAGGACATGAGGGTCTTCTCGCGCCACGGTATGCGGAAGGGCAGCAGGCTGGTGAAGACCGACAGGGGGCGCGCGACCGCGGTGAGGGCCAGGCCGATGAGGAGCGCGGGCACGATGTCGTCGGCCAGTTCGTGCGGGGTGACCAGCAGGCCGAGCAGGACGAACATGCCGATCTGCGCGATCCAGCCGAGGCCTTCGGCGAAGCCGCGGGTGGCGGGCCAGTGCGGCAGCTTGGCGTTGCCCATCATCATCGCGGCCAGGTAGACGGCGAGGAATCCGCTGCCGTGGGCCATGGCGCCCGCGGCGTACGCGGACGTGGCGATGGCCAGGACGGCGATCGGGTAGAGGCCGGATGCGGGCAGGGCCACGTGCCGCAGGCCGAAGGAGCCGAGCCAGCCGACCGCGAGCCCGATGGCGGCGCCGATGGCGAGCTCCAGGGCGATCTCGCCGATGAGGACGTACCAGTGCTCTATGGGGCCCGCGGCGGAGAACGCGACGACAAGGATGACGACAGGGGCGTCGTTGAAACCGGACTCCGCCTCCAGGACGCCGGTCACGCGTGCCGGAAGCGGCACTCTACGTAGAACGGAGAAGACCGCCGCCGCGTCCGTGGAGGAGACCACGGCGCCGATGATCAGTGCTTGTCGCCATTCGAGGCCCACCAGGTAGTGCGCGCACGTGGCCGTCACCCCCACGCTGACCGCGACGCCCACGAGTGACAGGGCGGCGGCGGCGGGGAGCGCGGGTTTGATCTGCTTCCACTTCGTGCCCAGGCCGCCTTCGGCGAGGATCACGACGAGTGCCGCGTAGCCGATGACCTGGGTCATTTCAGCGTTGCTGAAGTCGACGTGGCCGAGGCCGTCCTGGCCCATGACGACGCCGATGCCGAGGTAGAGCAGGAGGCTCGGCAGTCCACTGCGTGAGGAGATGCGGACGGCTGCGACCGCCACGAGCAGCACGAGTGCGCCGACGAGCAGGAGCTGGTTGAGCTGGTGGACAGTCAGGGGCTGTTCCTTCCAGGAGGGACATGCGACAGGGGAAGTTACTTCGTTACCTTACCTAATCGTTAACGCTTTCTTGATGCCGGTTTCGTCACGGCGCTCTACGTAGAACCCCGCTTCCCCACTCCGCGTCCGGGGCCGCACCCCACTGCTCGTAAGGTTGCTCTCGCCCCTCCCGCCCGTCACCCACCGCCACCCTTGAACGAAGGCCCTTCGGGCCAGCCCCATTCGTCTGCGAAGGACAGCAAGGACCGCGATGCCCTCCACTACGAACGCCTCTGCCGGCAGCCCGCCCGGTAAGAAGAAGGGGCGTCGAGCCCGACTGATCGTGATCGTCCTCGTGTTGGCCGTTCTTGCGGGCCTTGGATTCGGGGCCTACTGGGGCGTCGACAGCGTGCGCGCGTCGATGCCGCAGACGACGGGGTCCATCCAACTCGACGGGCTCGACGGGCCGGTGCAGGTCAAGCGGGACAGCTACGGGATCCCGCAGATCTACGCCTCCACGGATCACGACCTGTTCATGGCACAGGGCTATGTGCAGGCGCAGGACCGGTTCTACGAGATGGACGTGCGGCGCCATACGACCTCCGGTCGGCTCTCCGAGATGTTCGGCAAGGGCCAGGTCAAGACCGATGAGTTCCTGCGCACCATGGGCTGGCGCCGGGTGGCACAGAAGGAGTACGACTCCAAGCTGTCGCCCTCGACCAAGAAGTACCTCCAGGCGTACTCCAAGGGGGTCAACTCCTACCTCGGGGGCAAGAGCGGCAAGGAGATCTCCGCGGAGTACGTCGCGCTCGGCTTCGAGAACGACTACAAGCCGCAGGAGTGGTCGCCGGTGGACTCGGTGGCCTGGCTCAAGGCGATGGCCTGGGACCTGCGCGGCAACATGCAGGAGGAGATCGACCGCTCGCTGATGACGAGCCGGCTCGGCCCGAAGCAGATCGCCGACCTGTACCCCGACTACCCGTACACGCGGCACAAGCCGATCGTGCAGGAGGGCGGGTACGACAGCGTCACGAAGTCGTTCGACGCGTCCTCGGGCGGCGGCACGGGCACGCAGACGGCCGGGGCGGCGGGCACCGGCCTGGCGGGCGACACAGGGGCCCCCAGCAGCCTCCAGAGCCAGCTGGGCGGTCTCTCCAAGGTCCTGGACGAGATTCCCGACTCCGCGGGCCTCGGACCCAACGGCAACGGCATCGGCTCCAACTCGTGGGTGGTCTCGGGCGACCACACCATCACCGGCAAGCCGCTGCTCGCCAACGACCCGCACCTGGCACCGCAGCTGCCGTCCGTCTGGTACCAGATGGGCCTGCACTGCACGAGCGTCTCCAGCAAGTGCCAGTACGACACGTCCGGTTACACCTTCGCGGGCATGCCGGGCGTGGTCATCGGCCATAACCAGAACATCTCCTGGGGCCTGACCAACTCGGGCGTCGACGTCACCGATCTCTACCTGGAGAAGTTCAGCGGCGACGGCTACCTGGTCGACGACAGGACGGTGCCCTTCAAGACCCGCAAGGAGACCATCAAGGTCGCCGGCGGTGACGCCAAGACGATCACGGTGCGGGAGACCGACAACGGACCGCTGCTGTCCGACCGCAACTCCGAACTCGTGAAGGTCGGCAAGAAGGCCGGCGTGGACGCGGCGGCCCCCGACAGAGGCGACGGCTACGGCATCGCGCTGCGCTGGACCGCGCTGCAGCCGGGCAACACCATGGACGCCGTCTTCGGGCTCGACAAGGCGTCCAACTGGTCCGAGTTCCGCAAGGCGTCCGCCGACTTCCAGGTGCCCTCGCAGAACCTCACCTACGCCGACACCGAGGGCAACATCGGCTACCAGCTGCCGGGCCGGATCCCGACCCGCGGCGAGGGCGACGGCTCGCTGCCGTCTCCCGGCTGGGACTCCAAGTACCGCTGGACCGGCTACATCAAGCAGAACGAGCTGCCCTACGAGTTCAACCCGAAGCGCGGCTACATCGTGACCGCCAACCAGGCCGTGGTCGACGACAGTTACCCGTACACGCTGACCAAGGACTGGGGTTACGGCACCCGCAGCCAGCGCATCACCGACCTGATCGAGTCGAAGATCAAGGACGGCGGCAAGGTCTCCACCGACGACATGCGCACCATGCAGATGGACAACAGCAGCGAGATCGCCAAGCTGCTCGTGCCCTACCTGCAGAAGATCGACGTCAAGGACAAGGATGTCAGGGACGCGCAGCAGCTCCTGGAGAACTGGGACTACACCCAGAACCCGGACTCGGCCGCCGCGGCCTACTTCAACTCCGTGTGGCGCAACATCCTCAAGCTCGCCTTCGGCAACAAGCTGCCCAAGGAGCTGCGGGTCGAGGGCCAGTGCCTGAGCGTCGAGCCGGTCGACAAGACGGGCCCCGCCGACGAGGGCCGCAAGGTCAGCGAGTGCGGCGAGCGGGACACGCACTCGGCGCAGCCCGACGGCGGTGACCGCTGGTTCGAGGTCGTCCGCAAGATCATCAAGGATCCGAAGAACGACTGGTGGAAGACGCCCGGCAGCCGTACGGACGAGTCCACCCACAACCGTGACCAGCTGTTCGATCGCGCCATGGAGGATGCCCGCTGGGACCTCACGGCCAAGCTGGGCAAGGACATCGACACCTGGAGCTGGGGCCGGCTGCACAAGCTGGAGCTGAAGAACCAGACGCTCGGGACCGAGGGGCCCGGTTGGCTGCAGTACGTGCTCAACCGCGGCCCCTGGAAGCTGGGCGGCGGAGAGGCTGCCGTGAACGCGACCGGCTGGAACGCCGCGGGCGGCTACGGAGTCGACTGGGTGCCGTCCATGCGGATGGTGGTCAACCTGGCGGACCTCGACAAGTCGAAGTGGATCAACCTCACGGGCGCTTCGGGGCACACCTTCAGCGACCACTACACGGACCAGACCGAGAAGTGGATCAAGGGTGACCTGCTGCCCTGGAACTTCTCCGAGAAGGCCGTCGGCGACAGCACCGAGGACTCGATGGTCCTGAAGCCGTAGACGTAGCCGGACCGACACCGAAAGGGGCCTCCACGCACGCGTGGAGGCCCCTTTCGCATGCGCGGTGCCGGGTCAGAACCGCCGTACGCCCGAGGGCGTCACCACCGCGTCCACGGCCTTGTCGTGCGCCTCCTGGGGGAGCTGCGCGACGACCTCGCTGTCGTGGAGCAGCACGACCAGCGCGGGCCGCGCACCGGCCGCCTCCAGGCGCGCGAGCACCCGGTCGTACGAGCCGCCGCCACGGCCGAGCCGCATCCCGTGCGCGTCCACGGCGAGCCCCGGCAGCAGCACGACGTCCGACTCCAGGACGGCGGCGGGCCCGAGCCGATCGCCGCCCGGCTCCAACAGGGCCATCTTTCCCGGGTGTCGCACTGTGGTGAGCGAAGCCGCCCCGTCGTACGCGCCCCAGTCCAGGTCGTTATCGGGCAGCAGGGCCGGCAGTAGTACGCGCGTCCCGCGCGCGCGAAGGGCGTCGAGGAGCGCGCCGGTCCCCGGCTCGCCGCCCACGGAGACATACGCCGCCACAGTGCGGGCCTTCGCCAACTCGTCGAGTTCGAGAGCCCGACGGGCCACGGCCCGCTCCGTCTCCCGTATGACATCCTCCGTCAACGCGTTCCTCACTTGGAGGAACTCCCTGCGCAATGAACGCTTGTCAGGGTGGGCGCCGCGCGGGAAATCTGCGGGCTCATTGGTGTGCGAACTCATAGCCGGGTCACAAACCTTTCCTATTCGACGCATATATGTGCCTACAAAGCGGACCCACAGATTCCGCCCATAGCAGCCGGATATGGTGACCCGCATGACTGACGCGCACACCAGGATCACCAAGGCTGTCATCCCCGCCGCGGGCCTCGGCACCAGGTTCCTGCCCGCCACGAAGGCGACCCCCAAGGAGATGCTCCCGGTCGTCGACAAGCCGGCGATCCAGTACGTGGTCGAGGAGGCCGCGTCCGCGGGGCTCGGCGACGTACTGATGATCACAGGCCGCAACAAGCGCCCGCTGGAGGACCACTTCGACCGCAACCACGAGTTGGAGGCGGCCCTTCAAAAGAAGGGCGACGCGAACCGGCTGGCCAAGGTCCAGGAGTCCAACGACCTCGCCACCATCCACTACGTGCGCCAGGGCGACCCCAGGGGCCTCGGTCACGCGGTCCTGTGCGCCGCACCCCACGTGGGCGACGAGCCGTTCGCGGTGCTGCTCGGCGATGACCTGATCGATCCCCGTGACCCGCTGCTCCAGAAGATGGTGGAGGTCCAGGAGGAGCACGGCGGCAGCGTCATCGCGCTCATGGAGGTGGAGCCCTCCCAGATCCACCTCTACGGATGTGCCGCGGTTCAGTCCACGGCGGACGGCTCCGTCGTCCAGGTCACCGACCTGGTGGAGAAGCCCGATCCGGCCGACGCCCCCTCCAACTACGCGATCATCGGCCGCTACGTGCTCGACCCCGCCGTCTTCGACATACTGCGCAAGACCGAGCCCGGCCGCGGCGGCGAGATCCAGCTCACCGACGCGCTCCAGCAGCTCGCCGCGGACGAAAAGATCGGCGGCCCCGTGCACGGCGTCGTCTTCAAGGGCCGCCGCTACGACACCGGCGACCGCGGCGACTACCTCAAGGCGATCGTCCGCCTCGCGTGCGAACGTGAGGACCTGGGCCCGGAGTTCCGCGCCTGGCTGCGCGGCTACGTCGCCGAGGAGATCTGACACCCCGCTCCCCGGCGGACCTGCGCCCCGGTACGGCACACCACGTCCGGGGTGTCACCCATGGCCCGTGGTAGTAACACCTGAGGCCACCGGGGAATCAGCACACCGGCACGAGGAGCAGGGGAGCAGCAGTGAACACTTTCAGTGCCACGACGGACCGGGCGCAGATCTGGTCGGTGGACGAGCATCTGGAGGACATCCTCGACACCGTCCGTGCGCTCGACCCCATCGAGCTCCAACTCCTCGACGCGCAGGGCTGTGTGCTCGTTGAAGAGGTGACGGTCCCGCTGTCGCTGCCGCCGTTCGACAACAGCTCGATGGACGGGTATGCGGTGCGCGTCGCGGACATCGCGGGTGCGAGCGAGGAGTTCCCCGCCGTGCTCACGGTGATCGGTGACGTCGCCGCGGGCCAGGCCGAACAGCCCACCGTCGGCCCCGGCGAGGCAGCCCGCATCATGACGGGCGCGCCGCTGCCGCCCGGCGCCGAGGCCGTGGTCCCCGTGGAGTGGACCGACGGAGGGCTCGGTGCGGGCCCCGTCACCACGATGGCCGCCCACAGCGCGGCTCCTGAGGGGGCCTCAGGGGAGGTCAGGGTGCACCGCCCCGCCGAGGCACGCGCGCACGTACGCGCGCAGGGCAGCGACGTGCAGGCGGGCGACCGGGCGCTCTCCGTCGGCACGGTCCTCGGCCCGCCGCAGATCGCGCTGCTCGCCGCCATCGGCCGCGGCACCGTACGCGTGTGCCCGCGCCCGCGCGTGGTCGTCGTCTCCACCGGCACCGAACTCGTCCAGCCCGGCGAGCAGTTGGCACCTGGCCAGATCTACGACTCCAACAGCTTCGCCCTCACCGCCGCCGCCCGCGACGCCGGGGCCATCGCCTACCGGGTGGGCGCGGTCTCCGACGACGCGGAGACGCTCCGCTCCACCATCGAGGACCAGCTGATCCGCGCCGACCTCATCGTGACGACGGGCGGCGTCAGCGTGGGTGCGTACGACGTGGTCAAGGAGGCGCTGAGCGGCATCGGCGCCCCGGAAGACCCGGAGGACCCGGAAGAGGCGACGGGCATCGGGGCCGGCAGCGGCGTCGAGTTCCGCAAGCTCGCCATGCAGCCCGGCAAGCCGCAGGGCTTCGGGTCCATCGGCCCCGACCACACCCCGCTACTGGCGCTGCCGGGCAACCCCGTGTCGTCGTACGTCTCCTTCGAGCTGTTCGTACGCCCCGCGATCCGCGCCCTGATGGGCCTGCCCGAGGACGCCGTGCACCGCCCGAAGGCCCGCGCGACCCTCAGTGCCGACAAGGCGCTGACCTCGCCCTCGGGTAAGCGTCAGTTCCTGCGCGGTGTGTACGACGCGGAGGCCGGCGAGGTCGCTCCCGTCGGCGGCGCGGGCTCCCACCTCATCGCGGCGCTCGCACACGCGGACTCGCTGATCGTGGTCCCCGAGGACACGACGTCGGTGGAGCCGGGCGCCGAGGTGGACGTGGTCCTGCTGGGCTGAGGGGCCCGATTGTCGGAGGCTCGCGATAGCGTGTCGCGCACAAATCGTCCGGCGCGCCGCACCGCGCACGGCTCGGATCGGGAGCGCCGCAGCACCATGAGCACTTCGCAGCACCATCAGGACCATCAGGACCAGACCGACCGGCTCACGCACATCGACGAGGCGGGCGCCGCCCGCATGGTCGACGTGTCGGAGAAGGACGTCACCGCACGCACCGCCCGCGCGAGCGGCCGCGTCCTCGTCTCGCCGCGCGTGGTGGAGCTGCTGCGCGGCGAGGGCGTGCCCAAGGGGGACGCGCTCGCCACGGCGCGCATCGCGGGAATCATGGGCGCCAAGCGCACGCCCGACCTGATCCCGCTCTGCCACCCACTGGCTGTGTCCGGGGTGAAGCTCGACCTGTCCGTCGCGGACGACGCGGTGGAGATCCTCGCCACCGTGAAGACCACGGACCGTACGGGCGTCGAGATGGAGGCGCTCACGGCGGTCTCGGTCGCCGCGCTCACCGTCGTCGACATGGTCAAGGCGGTCGACAAGGGGGCCGTCATCTCGGACGTCCGGGTCGAGGAGAAGACCGGCGGCAAGTCGGGGACCTGGAGCCGCGCGTGACGGGGACCAGGGAGGCGGCCCCGCCGCCCGCCGGAGGCATCGCCGCCCGGCCGCACGGGGCTGCCGCCGGCCCGGGGCGGCGACGGGCCGCCCGCACTCTCGCCCAAGGAGCCCCCGCATGACCGACAGCTACCGCGCCCTCGTCGTCACGGCCTCCAACAGGGCCGCCGCGGGGGTCTACCAGGACACCGGCGGCCCGCTGATCGCCGAGGGCCTCAGGAAGCTGGGCTTCGCCGTCGAGGGCCCCCAGGTGGTACCGGATGGCGACCCCGTGGAGGCCGCCCTGCGAGCGGCGGTCGAGGCGGCGTACGACGTCGTGGTCACCACCGGCGGCACCGGCATCTCGCCCACCGACCGCACGCCCGAGGCGACGGCCCGCGTCCTCGACCGCGAGGTACCGGGCATCCCGGAGGCGATCCGCGCGTACGGCCGCGAGAAAGTGCCCACCGCGGCGCTCTCGCGTGGCCTCGCGGGGGTCGCCGGGCGCACACTGATCGTGAACCTGCCGGGTTCCAGCGGGGGCGTGAAGGACGGGCTCGCCGTCCTCGGGCCACTGCTGACTCACGCCGTGGACCAGATCCGCGGCGGCGACCACCCCGGAAGCGAATCCGGACCCGGCGGACCCGACCGTCCCGATCCCCACGCAGCCGGGGGTGCGCACTGAACAGCCCGTCGTGGCCCGTCGTGCTGGTGGAGGGCGATGTCGTCCTCCGCCCCATAAAGCTGCGCGACCAGCGTGCCTGGCGCGAAGTGAACCGGCGCAACCGCGACTGGCTGCGCCCCTGGGAGGCGACCGTCCCGCCGCCCACGCCGAGCGGTCCGATCACCCACCGCCCGACATACCGTCAGATGGTGCGCCATCTGCGCTCGGAGGCGAACGCGGGCCGGATGCTGCCCTTCGTCGTCGAGTACCAGGGCCGCCTCGTCGGGCAGTTGACCGTCGCCGGGATCACCTGGGGGTCGATGTGCTCGGGCCATGTCGGGTACTGGGTGGACCAGTCGGTGGCGGGCCGCGGCGTGATGCCGACGGCCGTCGCGCTCGCGGTCGACCACTGCTTCCGCACCGTGGGGCTGCACCGCATGGAGGTCTGCATTCGGCCGGAGAACGGGCCGAGTCGGAGGGTCGTGGAGAAACTCGGATTCCGCGAGGAGGGGCTGCGTCCACGATATCTTCACATCGACGGGGCCTGGCGGGACCACCTTGTCTTCGCGCTCACCGCCGAAGAGGTCCCGGAAGGACTCCTGAGACGTCGCCGTCGCGAGCGGCGCGGCAATGCCGCAGGTCCGAGTGGATCCAATGCGGTCGATCCGGGCACGCCCTCGAAATGAAATAAATGTTCGAAATTGATCGATGAGGCACCGTCGGAGGTCAATGAATTCCCTCGAAGGTCGTCCTGTTGATCACATCCATCGCAAAAAAGCTCGGATTATCAGCCAGATCGTGCGACACACCGGCTCAATTGGCGGATGGCCCCGCGTAAACCCCTCTACGGTGTGTCCGTGAGCAGCAGCGGCCTCATCTACGCAGTCATCGTCGGGGCCTGGGCCGCCTACTTGGTGCCGATGTGGCTCCGTAGGCAGGACGAGTTGAACGAAGCTCGTCCGACGGAACGCTTTAGCACCGCCATCCGGCTTCTCTCCGGTCGGGCGGGCATGGAGCGCCGGTACGCCAAGGACCTGCAGGCGCGCTCGCCCGAGTCGGACGAGCCGCGCGGCGACCCGGTCGACCCGGACGCGACCACCGATTCGGTGGACGTCCGGGACGTCGGCATGTCTCCGTCCGGGGGGCGGCGCACCCCGCACACGGGGCGAGAACGCCGCGAAAGCCGTGAACACCCCGATTCCGCCCGGGAGTTCGCGGAACCGGCCCGCGAGCGCGCGGAACGCACCCGCGAGCCCGAGCAGGCGGCCGAGCCCACCGCACCCGCCAAGTCCCGCGCCGCCCGCGCCGCCAACGCCTCCGCGTCCGCCGCGGCCGAGGCGCAGGCCGCGCGCGCCCGGCGCACCAAGGTGCTCGCGCGCCGCCGCCGCACGACCGTGCTGCTCTTCGCCGTCTTCTCGGTCGGCGCCGTCGTGGCCGCCGTCGGCGGCGTCGCGTTCCTGTGGGCGCCCGCGGCCCCCGCCGTACTCCTCAGCACGTACATCGTCTACCTGCGCATCCAGGAACGACGCCGCTTCGCCTACGTCATGGACCGCCGCCGCGCCGAGGTCGCCGCGCAGCGACTGCGGGAGCGCCAGCCGCGCAGGCGGCAGCCGGCCGCGGCACGCGCCGCGGCCGAGGACCAGGAGGAAGGACCATCGGTGGACGCAGCCGCCACCGACCCCGGCCTCGAGGCCCTCGCCGCCGACCGGCGCGCCCTCGTCGAGCAGACCGACCATCAGGAGTGGGTCGACCAGCAGCGCGAACGCCAGCGCCAGCCGGGCCCCGGCGACAGCTGGGACCCGGTCCCGGTGCCCCTGCCCACCTACGTCACCGCCCCCGTCGCCCCGCGCGCCACCGGCGGTATCGACTACAACGCACCCGAGACCTGGAGCTCCGCCCGCTCCTCCGCCGCGGAACAGGCCGCGCAGCGGCAGCCGCAGGAGGAGCACACCCCGGAGCCCGCCGAGCAGTCCGCGGAGTCCGCGGAGCCGGTCGCCGACGACGGCCGCAGCGACGCCCGCCGTGCCGCCTCCGCCCGCCGCTCCCGCGAGCGCGGCCGCACGCCGCTCTTCGACCAGTTCGACGAGGGTGCCGACGGTCGGCCGCGCGCCGCCAACGAGTGAGCCGGAGCGCTTCGAAGTCCGACCGGCTGACCAGCCAGGGAACGGATTTCCAAGCACCCGGATCGGGGTGCTAGAGTTTCACTCGTTGCAAGGGCGTGTGGCGCAGTCCGGTAGCGCACCTCGTTCGCATCGAGGGGGCCAGGGGTTCGAATCCCCTCACGTCCACCTTTGCAACGAAAGCCCCCGACGGGAAACCGTCGGGGGCTTTCGCGTGTCCCCGCGCCCTGCTTGCAGGGACGCCCTGCTCAGAGGGACTTCGCGAAGCACCGGCTCAACTCGTCGAACCGGTAGTGGCCGAACCGGGCGCACGGCTCGTAACCGCTCGACGTGTACAGGGCTATCGCCTCCGGCTGCTTCAGGCCCGTCTCCAGAACCATGCGGGTGCGCCCCGCCGCCCGCGCGTCCTCCTCCAGCGCCGCGAGGATCTGCCGGGCCAGGCCCAGGCCGCGCGCCTCCGGGGTGACGTACATGCGCTTCAGCTCGGCGTCGCCGTCCGCGTACCCCTCGTCGTTCGCCTCCTGGCCGCGCCAGCCGCCGGTCGCGAGCGGCGTGCCCGGGGTGTCGTACGCGATCAGGTAGAGGCCGCGCGGCGGCTCGAACATCGTCGGGTCCAGCGGCGTGACATCGCCCTCGTCGCCGTAGCGCTCCGCGTACTCGAGCTGGACGCGGTCGTTCAGCGCGATCGCGTCGCGATGGCCGAAGGAGGTGGGGCGCAGGACCGGGGCCCCGACCCCGGGAAGCTGAATACTCATACGGGCCATCGTAACTCTATGCGTCTCTATGTGGGAGCTTGCGGTGGTGCCCTTGGGCGCCTTGGGCAGTCCCGTCCAGTCTGCCGGTATCGTGCCGGGGTGCTGACTGTGACCTCTGTGAATGTGAACGGGCTCCGGGCCGCCGCCAAGAAGGGCTTCGTGGAGTGGCTCGCCGAGACCTCCGCCGACGCCGTCTGTCTCCAGGAGGTGCGCGCCGAGCCGCACCAGCTGCCCGAGAGCGTGCGTGAGCCCGAGGGCTGGCACGTCGTGCACGCGCCGGCCGCCGCCAAGGGCCGTGCCGGTGTCTCCCTCTATACGCGGCGCGAGCCGGAGCGGGTGCAGATCGGCTTCGGTTCGGCCGAGTTCGCAGACAGCGGCCGCTACGTCGAGGTGGACCTGCCGGGCGTCACCGTCGCCAGCCTCTACCTGCCTTCCGGTGAGGTCGGCACGGAGCGCCAGGACGAGAAGATCCGCTTCATGGGGGAGTTCCTCCCCTACCTGAAGTCCCTGCGTGAGCGGGCCGCCGCCGACGGCCGCGAGGTCGTGGTCTGCGGCGACTGGAACATCGCCCACCAGGAGGCCGACCTCAAGAACTGGAAGGGCAACAAGAAGAACTCCGGCTTCCTGCCGGAGGAGCGCGAGTGGCTCTCCTCCGTCTTCGACCCGTCCGACGGCGGCTACGTCGACGTGGTGCGTGCCCTGCATCCGGACGTCGAGGGACCGTACTCGTGGTGGTCGTACCGGGGGCGGGCCTTCGACAACGATTCGGGTTGGCGCATCGATTACCTGGTGGCGACGCCGGGGCTCGCCGGTCGCGCGGTGAAGGGCTTCGTCGAGCGCGCCGCCACGCACGACGAGCGGTGGTCGGACCACGCGCCCGTGACGGTCGTGTACGAGTAGTCGTCGGCGCCGGGAAGCCGACATGACTGTGCCCCGCCCGGAGCTCCGGGCGGGGCACAGTCACATGTGTTCAGGCGGCGTCACTGCTTGAAGCGGTCCTTGGCCTTCTGGGCGGCGTCCTGCGCCTTGTCCTTGGCCTGGTCCATGCCGTCCTTCGCGCGGTCCTGGCCTTCCTGCGCGCGGTCCTGGCCTTCGTCGGACTTGCCCTTGGAGTCGCCCATGGCGTCCTTGGCCTTGTCCTGCAGCTGCTCGGCCTTGTCCTTGAACTGGTCAGAGATACCCATTTGATGCTCTCCATGAAGGATGGGGGGTGGGACCTCGACCAGACTGACACGGTGCCTGGTATGTCGCATTTTGATCTATGACGGACCGTGTTCGGGCCCGCTCACTGCCCCCGCGACGCCTCGTCGGCGGCGCCGCCCGCGCCCACGAGGCCCTTGGACACGCCGCTGAGGCGGCCCTCGAAGCTCCGCATCCGCTGCTGGCCCACGATCCCGATCGCCGACGGCAGGTAGCCGCGTATCCCCTGCATGCCGCGCAGCCACCACTGCGCGTACACGTGGGACGAGCGCCGCTCGATGCCGGCCACGAGCCGGTCGACCGCCGGGCTCAGCGGGTAGGTCTTGTTCGACGGCCACGGCAGCTGCTGGCGCAGCTCGCGCATCACGTCGTCCTGGTCGGCGCCGCGCACCATGTCGGTGTCCGTCCACGACAGGTAGCCGACGCCGACGCGTACGCCCTTGTGGCCGACCTCGGCGCGCAGGCTGTGCGCGTACGCCTCCACGCCCGACTTCGACGCGCAGTAGGCGGTCATCATCGGGGCGGGCGTGATCGCGGCGAGGGAGGCGATCTGCAGCAGGTAGCCGCGGGACTCCGTGAGGACGGGGAGGAAGGCGCGGGCCGTCACGGCGGAGCCGATGAGGTTGACCTCGATGACGCGGCGCCAGGCGATCGGGTCGGATTCGGCGAAGGGGCCGCCGGTCGCGACGCCCGCGTTGGCGATGACGATGTCGACCTTGCCGAAGCGGTCCTTGACCTCCTGTGCGACCTGAGCCATCGCCACGTGGTCCGTGACGTCCGCGTGCCACCAGTCGGCGTCGGAGTGCAGCCGCGCGGCGACCTGCTTCAGCTCGTCCGGTTCGAGTCCGACCAGCGCGATCTTCGCGCCGCGCGCCGACAGCTTGCGGGCGAGCAGCTCGCCCACGCCGCGCGCGGCTCCCGTGACGACCGCGACCTGGCCTTCGAGGCTGACCTTGCTCATGCGGCATCCGCTCCCTTGTCCGACTTCGAAACCGACTGCACGTACTGCTTGGAGAGTTCGCGGATCTTTGATGTGACGGCGTCCGGGGCCTCGACGGGCGTCATGTGGCCGAGCCCCGCCAGCTCGGTCAGGCCCGCGCAGTCGGGCAGTGCGGCGGCGATCCGCCGGGCGTGCGCGACCGGGGTGAGGCGGTCGGCGGTTCCCGCGACGACGGCGACCGGCATCGTCAACTCGCTGACACCAGTGTCCAGTTGGAGGTGTTCGAGGACATGCGACCAGCCGTACCGCACGTCGCGCGGGCAGGCGTGCACGATCCGCGCGCAGGCCTCGACCTTGTCGGGGGACGAACCCGGCCCCATCGTCGCGTACTTGAGGACCCGCTTGCCGATCGGTGTGACCGGACCGAGCGGTGCCTTCGAGCCGAGGATCGCGCGGGTGAACCGGGTGCGCAGGTTGCTCGCCCGCATCAGCGGCACCACGGTCGCCTCGGCGACGAGCGCGGAGCTTCCGGTGCTGCACAGCAGGACGGCAGCCGCGTGCTCCTGGAACTTCGGCCGTCCGGCGGCGGCCATCATCGTCATGCCGCCCATGGAGTGTCCGGCGAGTACGGCCTGCTCGCCCGGCTCCAGCGTCGCGTCGAGCACAGCCTCCAGGTCGTCCGCCAACATGTCCGTGGTGTACGGGAGTTGGGTGGCCGCGGGGCTGCGGCCGTGGCCGCGCTGGTCGTACACGATCACCCGGTGGTCGGTGGCGAGGGCCCGCGTCTGCGCGGCCCAGAACGCCGTCGAGCAGGTCCAGCCGTGCGAGAGCAGCACGGCCGGGGCGCCCTCGGGGCCGTGCACCTCGACGTGGAGCCGGGCCCCGTCGGCGGAGGTGACGGTCAGCTCGCGGGCGGCGACGGGCGGCGCGTACGGTCCCGTCGTCACATGGCGCATCAGACGGCTCATGCGGCGTTCACCTTGGCCTTCTTCTTGGTACGCGTGGGCGCGGCCGTGTTCCCGGGCGCGCGCACCACCTCGTACTCGCCTACGTCGACATGCCGGGTGGCGTGCCGGAATTCGGTGGTCGTGCCGGGCCACACCGTGGTGTTGACCCCGTTCGCGTCGAGGTACCAGCTGTTGCAGCCGCCGGTGTTCCACACGGTGCGCTTCATGCGGTCCTGCACACGGTTGTTCCAGCCGGTGACGGCGGTCTCGCGCGGGTTGAGGGCGACGCGGCCGCCGAGGACGTGGAGCTGGCGCATGTAGTCGGCCAGGTAGTTCAGTTGAGCCTCGATCATGAGGATCATCGAGGAGTTGCCGAGGCCGGTGTTCGGGCCGATGACGGTCATGAAGTTCGGGAATCCGGCGGCCGTGGCGCCGCGCAGCGCCTTCATGCCGTTCTTCCACGACTGCATGAGCGTGTCGCCGTCGGCGCCGATGACGCGGTCCGCGATCGGCATGTCGGTGACGTGGAAGCCGGTGCCGAAGACGATCGCGTCGACCTCGGCCTCGGTCCCGTCGGACGCGACCAGCGTGTTCCCGCGGATCTCGCTCAGGCCGGACGCGACGACGTCGACGTTGGGCTGTGCGAGGGCCGGATAGTACGTGTTGGAGAGCAGGATCCGCTTGCAGCCGATGCGGTAGTCCGGGGTGAGCTTTGCGCGCAGCTCCGGGTTCTTGATCGCCCGGTGCATGTTCCGCTTGGCGAGCCGCTCGACCATGCCCAGTTCGTCGGGGCGCTTGGTGAACGCCTGGACCTGCAACTCCCGGATGCCCCACAGGAGTCCGCGGCGCGCCTGGGTGGTGAAGGGCAGCTGTCGGTGCAGCCAGCGCTCGGCGTCGGAGATGGCCCGGTCGGCGCGCGGCATCACCCACGGGGGTGTGCGCTGGAAGAGGGTGAGCTTGCCGACCTCCTTCTGGATGGCCGGAACGATCTGGATGGCCGACGCGCCTGTGCCGATCATGGCGACGCGCTTGCCCCGCAGGTCGTAATCGTGGTCCCACCGCGCGGAGTGGAAGACCTTGCCGGGGAAGGTGTCGAGCCCGGCGATGTCCGGTGTCTTCGGGTCGGAGAGCGGTCCGGTGGCGGAGACGACGACGTCGGCGGTGAGTGTCCCCTTCGCCGTGTCGATCTCCCACCAGAGCTTGTCGTTGTCCCAGCGCAGCTGCTGGACCTCGGTGTCGAGGCGGATGTGCGGCCGCAGCCGGAAGGTGTCGGCGACGTGCTCCAGGTACTCCCGGATGTGCTCCTGCCCGGAGAACGTCCGCGGCCAGTCCGGGTTGGGCGCGAACGAGAAGGAGTACAGGTGGGACGGCACGTCGCACGCGCATCCCGGGTAGCTGTTGTCGCGCCAGGTGCCGCCGACCGCGCCGGCCCGCTCCAGGACGACGAAGTCGGTGATCCCCTCGCGGCGCAGCCTGACCGCCGCGCCAAGGCCGCCGAAGCCGGATCCGATCACCGCCACTCGTACGTGCTCGTGCTCGTGCTCCTGCTCGGGCATCCCGGCGCCTCCCTTGCCGCAGTGACTCTGCCAGTGAACACTGGCGTAATTGGGAGAGTAGGCCGTCCGCGTACTCGTGGGTAGGGGTTGGACCCAGGAAAGTTACCGGCAGTACGGCTTAAGGTTTCCGACGTGGCACAAGATGAGACGGCACCCGGAACGAAGCGCGAATATCGCATGGAGGAGCTCGCGAAGGCGGCCGGCATCACGGTCCGCACCGTGCGCTTCTACCGTGAACGCGGACTCATCAAGCCGCCCCGCCGCGAGGGCCGCATCGCCTGGTACGACCGGACGCACCTCGACCGCTTGCGCACGATCGCCTCGCTCCTGGACCGCGGCCACACCCTCAACGGGATCAGTGAGCTCTCCGAGGCCTTCGACCGCGGCCGCGACGTCGGCGAACTCCTCGGCATGCAGCCCACGGAAGAGGTCCCCGTCCGCCTCTCCGCCGCCGAACTCGCCGACTACTTCGCGGACGACGTCACACCTGAGAACCTCCAAGCCGCCCTCGACCTCGGCTACTTGGGCATCGACGGCGAGGAGATCGTGCACATCAGCCGCCGACTGCTCGACATCTCGGCGGCACTGGTCCGCGAGGGCATCCCGCTGGCCGATGTCCTGGCGGCGGCCAGGCGCGTCCGCGACCACGCCGACGCGCTGGCCGCGCTCTTCACCGACCTCGTCGCCGCGCACGCCTCCGGCAAGGACGTCGACCGGCTGCGTCCGCTCGCCAAGGGCGTGGTGGAGGCGGAGCTGTCGCTGGCGATCGACCGCAGGCTGGAATCGTCCGACGGGTCACCGGGGTAGCCACCAACGGGCCTTGTAGATACCGCCGTTGACGTACTTGTACGCCCCGCCCGGCCGATGCAGGCTCACGGTCGTCGTCCACCACGTCTCCCCGAGCCCGGCCTCCGGCACGGTGGTGACCACCCGCCCCGTACGCGGATCATCGCCCACGCACTTCACGGACTTGCGGACGATCTCCGACGCTCCCGCGAAGTCCTGCACGAAGCTCCGGCTCGCGATGTCGTACTGGAACACCGACGCCGACGTCGTCACCCACATCCGCCCCGGCACCCCCGCCACCGGAAACAAGTCGTGCCCACCGGCGGACTTCCCGGGAGTGGCGATCGGCAGTGCCACCCCGAACCGCCGCACCAGCGTGGGCCGTACGCGCGACCCCGCCACCCGGTAGGCCACCAACTCGTCGTCGCCCATGGCCCACAGCACCTCGCGCGCGGAGTCCCAGTGCAGGCCGTGCGCCCCCTTCAGCTCGGCCTCGGTGTATCGCGTGGAGTGCGGGCCGAGAGAGGCCGCGTACAAGCGCACCCGCGCGCCGGTACTGCATGCGACGGCCACGTTCCCGTCGGGGAGGAGTTCGGCGGTGTGCGGGTTGATCAGATCGTCGCCGGGCCCGAGCGCCCCGGCCCAGTACCGCCGCCCGCTCGGCCACTCCACGACGCCCACGAACCCGAACGAGGCCGTGGTCAGCACGTACGTACGCCCGCGGTACCGACGCACCTTCGCCTCGCTCGGGTACACCCAGCTGATGTCGGGCTCGACGTCCCGGTACCGGGCGTCGCCCACGGGCGAGAACGCCCACCGCACGACACGGGGGTCCACGGCCGGGTCCCACACCTGCACCCGCGAGTCCATCACCAGCAGCCGCTTGCTCGCCTGCTCGGTGATGAGGACGGGCGGCAGGCCCGGGCTCGCGGCCGCGGCTCTCCCCGAACCCGTACTGCTGAGCGCCAGCCCCGCTCCGATTCCCGCGGCACCGAGCAGTACCTCTCTTCGTGAACTGTGCGACATGAACCCCCCCTGGACAAAGGCCAGTTGACCGTTCCATGCGCCAGGATGCCCAAGGTGACGACATATCAAGCCCGCACTTCGGACGAGAGCCGGCGGGGTCCGGGGCAGAGCCCCGCGACGTCACCGCGGCGGCAGCTCCGGCCGCCTCCGGTCCGGGACGTCCGAGTAGTCCGGCGGATTGGTCGCCCCCCGCTCCGCCAGGAGGTTCAGCGCCAGCTCCACCGCGTCGTCGAGCTGGGCGTGGCGGCCCTCCGCCCAGTCCAGGGGGGTGCGCAGGGCCTCGATGTCCGGTTCCACGCCCCGGTTCTCGATGGACCAGCCGTACTCGGGGAACCAGGCCGCGTTCATCGGCACCGTGATCACCGTGCCGTCGCCGAGCTTGTGCCGTCCCGTCATGCCGACGACGCCGCCCCAGGTGCGCTGGCCGACGACCGGGCCGAGCGCGAGCAGCTTGAACGCGGCGGTGATCATGTCGCCGTCCGACGAGGTCGCCTCGTCGGCGAGGGCGACGACCGGGCCGCGCGGGGCGTTCGAGGCGTACGAGACGGCCTGCGCGTTGCGGGTCAGGTCCCAGCCGATGATCTTCCGGGTGAGCTTCTCGACGACCAGCTCGCTGATGTGGCCGCCCGCGTTGCCTCGTACGTCGACGATGAGCGCGGGCCGGGAGACCTCCATGCGCAGGTCGCGGTTGAACTGGGCCCAGCCGGAGCCGCCCATGTCGGGGATGTGCAGGTAGCCGCACCTTCCGTTGCTCAACTCCCGTACGACGGCGCGGCGTTTGGCCACCCAGTCCTGGTAGCGCAGCGGGCGTTCGTCGACGAGCGGGACGACGGCGACGCGGCGGGGCCGGCCGCCACCCTCCGCGGGCGTGAAGGTCAGCTCGACGGTCGTGCCGCCCGCGCCCGCGAGCAGCGGGTACGGGCCGGTGACCGGGTCGACCGGGCGGCCGTCGATGTGGGTGAGGACGGCGCCGTCGCGGATGCCGGTGCCGGCGAGCGGGGAGCGGGCCTTGGAGTCGGACGAGTCGCCGGGCAGGATCCGCTGGAGCGTCCAACATCCGTCGCGGCAGACGAAGTTGGCGCCGAGCAGGCCCTGTGCGCGCTGGTAGTGCGGCGGGCCCTCGTTGCGGCGGGCGGCGGCGACGTAGGCGTGGGAGGTGCCGAGTTCGCCGAGGACTTCTCGTAGCAGGTCGGCGAACTCGTCGGGGGACGCGACCCGTTCGACCAGTGGCCGGTACTGGTCGAGCACCGCGTCCCAGTCGATGCCGCACATCTTCGGTTCCCAGAAGTACGCGCGGATGATCCGGCCCGCCTCGTCGTACGCCTGCCGCCACTCGGCTCCCGGGTCGGCCTCGTGCAGGATGCGGCGCAGGTCGATCCAGACGGTGGAGTCGGCGTCGCCCGCCTCGGTGGACGGCACCGCCTCCAGTTCACCTTCGTCGACGACGACGAGCCGGGAGCCGTCGCCGCTGACCGCGAACCAGTCCATGTGCGCGACGAGTTGGGACCGTTTTCCCTTGACCAGGTCGAAGTGTTCGAGGGTCGGCTGGGCCGAGGGGTCGGCCGGGTTGGCGAAGGTCTCGCCGAGCGCGCCGGAGATCGGCCAGCGCAGCCACACCAGGCCGCCGCCGGAGACCGGGTGCAGCGCCGAGTACTTGGACGCGGACACGGGGAACGGCACGACGCGGTTGGCGAGCCCCTCGATCTCCACGGTCGGCGTGCCGTCGCCGCCCGCGTCCTCGACCGGGTCGAGGCCGCCCGCCGCCGTCCGCCCGTCGGGGGAGAGCGCGAACGGCGACGGCGTCGCGGACGACAGCGGTACGAGGTAGGGGCGGCAGCCCAGCGGGAACGACAGGTCGCCGGTGTGCACGTCGTAGACCGGGTCGAAGCCGCGCCAGGACAGGAAGGCGAGATAGCGGCCGTCCCGCGTGAACACCGGGTTCTCGTCCTCGAAGCGGCCGTTGGTGACGTCGACGATCGTCGACGTCTCGCCCGCTCCGGGCTTGGTCGCGCCGATCGCGGTGGAGCCGCCGCCCCGGTTGATCCTGGCCATCTTGATCTGCCGCAGCGAGCGGCCGATGCCGGGGTGTGACCAGGTCAGCCAGGCGCCGTCGGGGGAGAAGGCGAGGTCGCGGACGGGGCCGTTCGTGGAGCGGATCAGCTCGGTGACGACCGGTTCCCCGAGCGGCGCCTCGCCGCCCTCCTCCTCGCCGACGTCGATGAGCAGCAGCCGCCCGTCGTTCGACGCGATCGCGAGCCGCTCCCCGTCCGGGTCGGAGACCAGCTCCTGTACGCGGCCGAGCCGGCCGGAGGCGAACCGGCGCGGCGCCCGGTCGCCGCTGGCGCGCGGCAGGTAGGCGATCTCGACGGCGTCCTCGCCGTCGGCGTCGGTGACGTAGGCGACCTGTCCGCCGGAGCCCAGCATCTCGGGCAGCCGCACGCGCACGCCCGGGGTGTCGGCGATGGTGCGGGCGGGGCCGTCGCGGTGCGTGAGCCAGTAGAGGCTGCCGCGGACGACGACGGCGCTGGCCCGGCCCGTCTCGTCGACGGAGAGCGAGTCGAGGTGGAGGGCGGCGGGAACCTGGTAGCGGCGCCGCCCGGCGCGCGGCCCGCCGAGCCGGACCCGCAGCTTGCGCGGCGCCGAGTCCGGGGCGAGGTCGTCGAGGATCCACAGCTCGCCCGCGCACTGGTAGACGACGCGGCTGCCGTCGGTGGTGGCGTGCCGGGCGTAGAAGGAGCCATGGTCGGTGTGGCGGTGCAGGTCGGTGCCGTCGGGGCGGCAGGAGTAGACGTTGCCGATGCCCTCGTGGTCGGAGAGGAACGCGATGCGGCCGTCCACGAACATCGGGTCGTCCAGATGCCCGTCGAGGTCGGCGAGGATGCGCTGCCCGTGCACCCACAACCGGCCCTGGGCGCCGCCCCGGTAGCGCTTCCAGGCGGCCGGCTCGTGCGGCGCCGTACCGGTCAGGAGCAGGGTCTGCCGCTCCCCGCCGATGTCGGCGACCTGGATGTCGGTGACCGGCCCCCAGGGGAGCTTGCCGCCGGGGGAGCCGTCGGTCGGGACGCTGTAGGCGAAGGTGAAGTACGAGAAGGGCTCGCCGTGCGAGGCGACCGCGAGGATGTCGGCCCTCCCGTCCTTGTCGGGGGGCGACCAGCCGCGCACCTGGGTGTCCACGCTGCCCCAGTACGTGAGCCGGCGCGCGGAGCCCCCGTCGACCGGCGCCACGTAGATCTCCGGGTCGAGGCTGCGCCACGTCGTGTACGCGATGTGCCGGCCGTCGGGGGAGAAGCGCGGATGGCTGACCTTGGTGCGGTCCACGGTGAGCCGCCAGGCCCGCGCCGAGCCGTCGAGCGGCGCGACCCACAGGTCGTCCTCGGCGGCGAAGCACAGCCGCTCTCCGCTGATGTGCGGGAAACGCAGGTACGCCCGGCCGTCCGCTGCTTCGGATTCCTCAGTCACCTCGGTCACCTCCTCATGCTTTTCCGCGACGAGGGCTCCGGCAACCGGGACTCGCCGAGAAGGTGTGGCGCAGCGCACGTACGAAACGGTTTCGTTTCGCTAGCGGAGGGGGTATTTTTGTGGCGTACGCATACGGAGAGGTCGGGTGGGTGGCATGGTCGCGGAGCAGGCGGCGCGGCGCAGTCGGATCACACCCGAGCGCGAGGCCGAGCTGTACGGCGCCGTGCTCGAACTTCTCCGCGAGGTCGGCTACGACGCCCTGACCATGGACGCCGTCGCCAACCGCACGCGGTCCAGCAAGGCCACGCTCTACCGCCAGTGGGGCGGCAAGGCCGAGCTGGTGGTCAAGGCGCTGCGGAGCCAGAAGCCGCACTTCGACGCGGTCGACACCGGCTCGCTGCGCGGTGATCTGCACGCGATCGCGTTCCGTGAGGACGACTGTCACATGGAGCAGAACAGCGCGCTGATGCGCGGCCTGATGGTGGCTGTGCACGCCAATCCCGATCTGCTCGCGGCCTTCAAGGAGTGGATCGTCGAGCCCGAGATGACGGGCGTCGACCGGATGGTGCGCAGAGCCGTGGACAGGGGCGAGGTCCGGGCCGACAACCCGGCGCTCGGCTATCTGATCCACATGCTGATCGGCGCGTTCGCCACCCGCACGCTCATCGACGAAGAGCCGCCGACGCAGGAGTACCTCGTCTCGTACATCGACGCTGTGGTGATCCCCGCACTCAGCGCCTGAGCCTTCCCCGTCTTCCCCACCTGTTTGTTCCCCCTGACGCACAACCGCTCATGTCGTCGGGCCGATGACCCATGCCCCGCTGAACCCTTCGACCTGACCGGGAGTACGCCTCCGTGGCCACATTCCTCTACAAACTCGGCAAACTCGCGTTCCGCCGACGGCACTTCGTCGCCCTGATCTGGGTGGCCCTGCTCACGCTCGCGGGCGTGGGCGCCGCCTCCGCGCCGACCGCGGCCTCCAGCTCCTTCTCCATACCGGGGACCGAGGCCCAGAAGGCCTTCGACCTGCTCGACCAGCGCTTCCCCGGCTCCGCCGCCGACGGGGCCACCGCCCGCGTCGTCTTCGAGGCGCCGAAGGGCGAGAAGCTCACGGACGCCGCCAACAAGGCCGACATCCAGGACACCGTCGCCTCCATCAAGTCCAGCTCGAAGGAGGTCGCCTCCGTAGCGGACCCGTTCGTCGCCAAGACGCTGAGCAAGGACGGCAGGATCGCCTACGCCTCGGCCTCGTACAAGGTCTCCTCGATGGAGCTGACCGACGCGGACCGGGACGCGCTGCAGGAGGTCATCGACGAGGCGAAGCAGACCGGTCTGACCGTCGAGGTCGGCGGTGACGCGCTCCAGGCCATGCCGGAGACCGGCGCCACCGAGATCATCGGCATCGCGATCGCGGCCGTCGTCCTGGTGATCACGTTCGGTTCGCTGATCGCGGCCGGTCTTCCGCTGCTGACCGCGCTGATCGGTGTCGGCATCGGCGTCTCCGCGATCACGGCGCTGGCCAACGTGCTCGACCTGGGCAGCACCACCTCCACCCTGGCGATGATGATCGGCCTCGCGGTCGGCATCGACTACGCGCTGTTCATCGTGTCCCGGTACCGGGGCGAGCTGGCCGAGGGCCGGGACCGGGAGGAGGCCGCGGGGCGGGCCGTCGGGACCGCGGGTTCGGCCGTCGTCTTCGCGGGTCTGACCGTGATCATCGCCCTCGTCGGCCTCGCCGTCGTCAACATTCCGATGCTGACCAAGATGGGGATCGCCGCCGCCGGCACCGTCGCGATCGCGGTGCTCATCGCGCTCACCCTGATCCCGGCGCTGCTCGGCTACGTCGGCAAGCGGGTGCACGGCCGCAAGGCCCGTAAGAACCTGTCCGGCGAGCAGCAGCCCAAGGTCAACATGGGCACCCGCTGGGCCGGCTTCGTCCTGCGCCGCCCGGTCACCGTCCTGATCGCGGGCATCGTCGGCCTCGGCGCCATGGCCATACCCGTGGCCTCGCTCGAACTCGGCCTGCCCGACGACGGCTCGCAGCCCACCAGCACCACCCAGCGCCAGGCGTACGACCTGCTCTCCGACGGCTTCGGGCCGGGCTTCAACGGGCCGCTCATGACGGTCGTCGACGCCAAGGGCTCGGAAGACCCGAAGGCCGCCGTCTCCGAGGTCGTCCGCGAGATCAAGGGCACGGACGGGGTCGCGGCCGTCACCCCGGCGACGTTCAACAAGGCGGGCGACACCGCCGTCATCAGCGTCGTCTCGAAGTACAAGCCGTCGTCGGTCGACACCGAGAACGTCGTGCACGACATCCGCGCCGCGGGCGCCGACATCAAGGCGGACACCGGCGCCGAGCTGAGCGTCACCGGCTCGACGGCCATGAACATCGACGTCTCGCAGAAGCTCAACGACGCGCTGATCCCCTACCTGGCGCTCGTCGTCGGCCTCGCGTTCCTGCTCCTGATGGTCGTCTTCCGGTCCATCCTTGTGCCGCTGAAGGCCGCGCTCGGCTTCCTGCTGTCGGTCCTGGCCGCGCTCGGCGCCGTCGTCGCCGTCTTCCAGTGGGGCTGGCTCGGTTCACTGCTCGGCGTCGAGCAGACCGGTCCGGTCATGTCGATGATGCCGATCTTCATGGTGGGCGTCGTCTTCGGCCTCGCGATGGACTACGAGGTGTTCCTCGTGACGCGGATGCGGGAGGCGTACGTGCACGGGGAGCGGCCCGCGCAGGCCGTCGTCACCGGGTTCAAGCACGGGGCGCGGGTGGTCACGGCCGCGGCGATCATCATGATCGCGGTGTTCGCGGGCTTCATCGGCAGCTCCGAGCAGATGGTGAAGATGATCGGCTTCGGCCTCGCCATCGCCGTCTTCTTCGACGCGTTCGTCGTCCGCATGACGATCGTGCCCGCCGTGCTGGCGCTGCTCGGCAAGAAGGCCTGGTGGCTGCCGAAGTGGTTGGCGCGGGTGCTGCCGAACGTGGACGTGGAGGGCGAGGGTCTGCGGACGGCCGGCGCCGACCGTCCGGACGACGAGGAGCAGGAGCTCGTCAGGGCTTGATGTCCTGAGCCGGGGCCGGGGCGACGCTCGTGTACGTCCGACGCAGAAAGCGGATCAGCGCTTTCACGTCGAACTGCACGACCGTCGCCCCGTCCGGCTTTTCGGGCGCGTGGAACTCGATGACCGCCTGCACCCGCCCGCAGGGCCAGATCCGGACGTCACCGGCGGAGACCGGGGCCCGCAGTCCGCGTTCGAGCAGCTCGCGGGGGAAGGACCACTCCCCGGAGCCGGGCAGGGCGATGTGCACCGTGCCGCCGGAGCAGCGCAGTACGGCGGGGACGCTCCGGTACGCGTCGGGGGAGTCCGTGACGATACGGGCCCGTGCGTACTGCTCGACGTACTGCTCGGCAACGGCCATAACACCAAATGTCGCATAAACGGCATATTGCGTGGTGTACAGGACGGACGGATCCGGGCCCAATTGGTGCAGGGACGCTGTTGCAAGGTGTTCGCAACAAAGCACTATCATCGAACGGTTCACCGGACGCCGAACCCGGACCCGAGCCCCCGGACCCCGAGCGGAGCCCCTGCCCATGCATGTCCCTGACGGATTCATCAACGCCCCCGTGTCGGCCGTCACGGGCGTCTTCGCCGCGGGCGCCGTCGCCGTCAGCCTGCGCGGCGCCCGCCGTGAGCTGGGCTCCGAGCGGGCCGCACCGCTCGCGGGCCTCGTCGCGGCGTTCATCTTCGCCGTGCAGATGCTCAACTTCCCCGTCGCCGCGGGCACCAGCGGACACCTACTGGGCGGAGCCCTCGCGGCGATACTCGTGGGCCCCTACACCGGGGTCCTGTGCGTATCCGTGGTGCTCCTGATGCAGGGCGTGCTGTTCGCTGACGGCGGCCTGACCGCGCTCGGCGTAAACATCACCGACATGGCGATCACCACGACCGTCGTCGCCTACCTCGTCTTCCGCGGCCTGGTGAAGCTGCTGCCGCGCACCCGCCGCTCGATCACCGTGGCGTCCTTCGTCGCGGCGCTGCTGTCCGTCCCGGCGGCCGCCGTCGTCTTCACCCTGATCTACGCCATCGGAGGGACGACCGACGTATCCATCGGCAAGGTCGCCACCGCGATGGTCGGCGTGCACATCCTCATCGGCATCGGCGAGGCCGTGATCACCGCGCTCACCGTCGGCGCGGTCGTCGCCGTGCGGCCGGACCTCGTGTACGGGGCACGGGGCCTGCACCAGCCGCTGAAGCTGAAGGTGAACGGGGAGCTGGTGGACGCGCCCGCGGCGGCTCCGGTGGCGGCTGCCCGCTCGCACCGCAAGGTCTGGGCCATCGGCCTGGCCGCCTCCGTCGTCCTCGCCGGCTTCGTCTCCTTCTACGCCTCGGCCAACCCCGACGGCCTGGAGAAGGTCGCCCACGACAAGGGCATCGACCAGAAGGCGAAGGAGCACGCCTCCTCCGACTCCCCGCTCGCCGACTACGGCGTACGGGACATCACCAACGGCCGGCTCTCCGGCGGCCTCGCCGGGATCATCGGCGTCGGCGTCACCGTCGTCGCCGGGACCGGGATCTTCTGGGCGCTGCGCAGGCGGCGTACGAGCGACGTGGCCTCGACCGAGGTTCCCGCCGCTTCGGAGCAGGTCTCCTGACATGGGCGCCGGGCACGCCCACCAGCTCTACCGCGCCGGGACCTCGCCCGTGCACGCGCTGCCGCCGCACACCAAGCTGGCCGCGGTCTTCTGCTTCGTCCTGGTCGTCGTCTCCACCCCGCGCGAGGCGATGTGGGCGTTCGGCCTGTACGCGGTGCTGCTCGCGGCGGTTGCGGCGACGGCGCGGGTCCCGGCGGGCTTCCTGCTGAAGCGGCTGCTCATCGAGGTCCCGTTCGTCGCCTTCGCCGTGCTCATGCCGTTCGTGGCGGAGGGCGAGCGCGTACAAGTCCTCGGGATGTCGCTGAGCGAGAGCGGCCTGTGGGGTGCGTGGAACGTGCTCGCCAAGGGCACGCTCGGCGTCGCCGCCGCGGTCCTGCTCGCCTCGACCACCGAACTGCGCGAACTGATCCTCGGCCTGCAACGCCTGAAGCTGCCCCCGCTCCTCGTGCAGATCGCCTCGTTCATGATCCGCTACGGCGATGTGATCACCGACGAGATGCGCCGCATGAAGATCGCCCGGGAGTCGCGCGGCTTCGAGGCGAAGGGCGTACGCCACTGGGGGGTCCTGGCCAAGTCCGCCGGAGCCCTGTTCATCCGCTCCTACGAGCGCGGGGAGCGGGTGCACCTCGCCATGGTCAGCCGTGGCTATGCGGGGTCGATGCCGGTGATCGACGATCTGGCGGCGACCCGGACCCAGTGGTCGTACGCGCTGACCCTGCCGTGTGCGGCGCTCGTGGTGTGCCTGATGGGATGGATGCTGTGACCGCTTCTGTGGCTTCTCTCGACGTACGTGGCCTCGCCTTCGCCTACCCCGACGGGCACCAGGCCCTCTTCGGCGTGGACCTCACGATCGGCAAGGGCGAGCGGGTCGCTCTCCTCGGGCCGAACGGCGCGGGCAAGACGACCCTCGTCCTGCACCTCAACGGCATCCTGACCGGTGGCGCCGGCACGGTGACGGTCGCGGGCCTGCCTGTGGACAAGCGCCACATGGCCGAGATCCGCCGGAAGGTCGGCATCGTCTTCCAGGACCCGGACGACCAGCTGTTCATGCCGACGGTCCGCGAGGACGTGGCGTTCGGCCCGGCGGCGGCGGGCATGAAGGGCCCGGAACTGGAGGACCGGGTCCGGGGGGCCCTCGCGATGGTCGGCATGGAGGACTTCGCGGACCGCCCCCCGCACCACCTCTCCTTCGGCCAGCGCCGCCGCGTCGCGGTCGCCACGGTCCTCGCCATGGAGCCGGAGATCCTCGTCCTCGACGAGCCGTCCTCCAACCTCGACCCGGCCTCGCGCCGCGAACTCGCCGACATCCTCCGCTCGTTGGACGTCACGGTCCTGATGGTCACGCACGACCTGCCCTACGCCATGGAGCTCTGCCCCCGCGCGGTCATCCTCAGCGACGGAGCGATCGTCGCCGACGGAGCGACGGGGGAGCTGTTGGTGGACGATGACCTGATGACGGCCCACCGCCTGGAGCTGCCGTTCGGGTTCGACCCGAGGTCGGTGGCGGCGAAGCCGGCGTGACCGGGAGGTACGGGAAGTTTCCGGGCCGCACGGGTGTTCCCGTACCCGTGAGCAGTGAGGTGGAAGGCCAGGTGGCCGACGGATTCGAGGCCGTCAGGGATTCGTTCATACGGAACTTCGAGGCGCTGGGGGAGCGCGGCGCGGCGGTCGTCGTGTACCGGGACGGCTGCAAGGTCGTCGACCTGTACGGCGGCACGCGCGACGTCGACGGTGGCGCGCCCTGGGAGCCGGGCACCGCTCAGATCCTCCGCTCCGGCACCAAGGGGATCGCCGCCGCCGCGCTGCTCCTGCTCCACCAGCGCGGGGAGCTCGACCTCGACGCGCC
Organism: Streptomyces sp. NPDC002790; assembly: GCF_040295505.1. Lineage (NCBI taxonomy): Bacteria > Bacillati > Actinomycetota > Actinomycetes > Kitasatosporales > Streptomycetaceae > Streptomyces > Streptomyces sp. NPDC002790. The sequence continues at coordinate 76,458 of NZ_JBEOVM010000025.1, forward strand.
CGTCGGCTCGTACTGGCCCGAGTTCAAGTCCCACGGCAAGGAGGACGCGCTGGTCCGGCACGTCCTCGCCCACCGTGCGGGCGTCCCCGCCCTCGACCGCCCGCTCACCCCCGCCGAGGCCGCGGACCAGGACCTCGCCGCGGCGACCGTCGCCGCGCAGGCCCCCGTCTGGCAGCCCGGCACGGACCACGGGTACCACGCGCAGACGTACAGCTGGCTGACGGCCGAGCTGGTGCGGCGGGTCACGGGCCGGCCCATGGGTGAATACGTCGCCGAGCAGCTGGCCGCCCCGGTCGGCGCCGACGTATGGATCGGCCTCCCGCCCGCGCAGGCCCACCGGGTCGGCCGCGTCGGCCCCGTCGAACCGCCGGCCACCACGAACGGCTTCCGCTCCCGCCCCAAGCGGGCCATCGCCGAGGCGTACGAGAACCCGGACTCGCTCACCCGCCGCGCCTTCGACACGATCGCCCCGGCCGCGGACGAGAACGACCCCGCGTACCGCGCCGCCCAGCTCCCCGGCTCGAACGGCATCGGCACGGCGGAGGGCCTGGCCCGCTTCTACGCCTCACTCATCGGCGAAGTCGACGGCGGCATCCGCCTGTTCACGCCGGAGACGACGCAACTGGCCCGCACGGAGCACTCCTCGGGCCCCGACCGCATCCTCATCTCACCCTCCCGCTTCGGCCCCGGCCACATGCTGCACGGCATCGCGTCCCCCCTCCTCTCCCCGTCCTCCTTCGGCCACCCGGGCCGCGGCGGCGCCCTCGGCTTCGCCGACCCGGAATGGGGAATCGCATTCGGCTACGTCACGAACGGCATGCAAGAGGGAGTCACGGCGGACCCCCGCGCCCAGGCATTGGTGAAGTCCGTGCGGGAGGCACTGAACGCGGGTTAGCGTCCGCGTATGAAGCGCTTCGAGGATCACGTGGCACTGATCACCGCGGCCGGGCGCGGCATCGGCGCCGCCACCGCCTGCCGGCTGGGTGAGGAGGGCGCACAGGTCCTGGTCACCGACATCGACGAGGCAGCGGCCGGGAAGGTTGCCGCCGCGATCCGTGAACGGGGCGGTGCGGCAAGGGAGTTCGGCTGCGACGTGGGGGATCGGGGGTCCGTCGAGGCGGCCGTCGCGTACGCCGTGGAGACCTTCGGGCGGCTCGACGTTCTCGTGAACAACGCCTACGCCTGCCACCCCGACGCGCCGCTCTTCGAGGAGGAGGACGACGAGGGGTGGGCCCGCGACCTCGACCTCACGCTTACGGGGGCGTATCGGTGTTCGCGGGCCGCGCTGCCGCACCTCGTCGCCTCCGGCCGCGGCGCCATCGTCAACATCGGCTCCGTCAACGGGATCCAGGACTTCGGCAACCACGCGTACAGCGCGGCGAAAGCGGGGCTCGCGTCTCTGACCCGGACGTTGGCCGGTCACGCGGGGCCGCGCGGGGTTCGCGTCAACCTGGTCGCGCCGGGCACGGTGCGGACCACGGCGTGGGCCGGGCGGGACGAACAGCTGGACACCATGCGGGAGTTGTATCCGCTCGGGCGGGTCGGGGAGCCGGAGGACATCGCGGCGGCGGTGGCGTTTCTCGCGTCTCGCGATGCGGGGTGGGTGACCGGGGTGGTGCTGCCGGTCGACGGTGGGACGACCGCGGTCAGCAGCGGCTTCATGGCCCTCCGCGATTGACGCCACGGGGCTCCGCCCCGGACCCCGCGCCTCAATCGCCGGCGGCTGGAAAGATCGCCTCAAACGCCGGCGGGGCTGGAAGGATCGCCTCAAACGCCGGCGGGGCTGGAAAGATCGCCTCGATCGCCGGCGGGACTTGAT
>NZ_JBEOVM010000026.1:0-77840 GCF_040295505.1 Streptomyces sp. NPDC002790
CACATTTTTATGGGGCGGCGCGCCGCCACAACCTCCCGGGCCCGGCCCTACTGGGGCGCCCCCCCGCCCCCCCGCGCCGCGTCGCGGGCCGCCTTCTCCGGGGGGCGCGGCCACGACCAGCGGCTGCTCCTGGAGTACAAGTTCTTCGAGCCTGCCTTCTACACGACGGACGTCCCGGACTGGGGCACCTCCTACATGCAGTGCCTCAAGCTCGGCGACAAGGCGCAGGTCGTGGTCGACACCGGCCACCACGCGCCGGGCACGAACATCGAGTTCATCGTGGCGCTGCTGCTGCGCGAGAAGAAGCTCGGCGGCTTCGACTTCAACTCCCGCTTCTACGCGGACGACGACCTGATGGTGGGCGCCGCCGACCCGTTCCAGCTGTTCCGCATCCTGCACGAGGTCGCGAAGAATGGCGGCTTCGACCCGGCCACGAATGTCGCCTTCATGCTCGACCAGTGCCACAACATCGAGGCGAAGATCCCGGCGGTCATCCGCTCCGTGATGAACGTGCAGGAGGCGACCGCGAAGGCGCTCCTCGTGGACCGGGAGGCGCTGAGTGCCGCGCAGGCCACGGGCGACGTCCTGACCGCCAACTCCGTGATCATGGACGCGTACAACACCGATGTGCGTCCGCTGCTGGCCGAGTGGCGCGAGGAGCAGGGGCTCGCGGCGAACCCTGTCACCGCGTACGCCGCCGACGGGTGGCAGGAGCGGATCGTGGCCGAGCGGGTCGGTGGGGAGCAGGCGGGGTGGGGCGCGTAACCACCTCCGTGCAGTCCGTCACCGTCAACTCCTCAGGAATTTAGGACCTTTCATGGCTACGCACCCCCAGGTTGCCGCCCTCATCGACCGCTCGAACCGGCTCGGCGCCGACCCCCGGAACACCAACTACGCCGGCGGCAACACCTCAGCCAAGGCCACCGGGACGGACCCGGTGACCGGCGGCGACGTCGAGCTGATGTGGGTCAAGGGCTCCGGCGGCGACCTGGGCACTCTCAAGGATGCCGGGCTCGCCGTCCTGCGCGTCGACCGCCTCAAGGCGCTGACCGAGGTGTACCCGGGCGTGGAGCGCGAGGACGAGATGGTCGCCGCGTTCGACTACTGCCTGCACGGCAAGGGCGGCGCCGCGCCGTCCATCGACACGGCCATGCACGGCCTGGTGGACGCGGCGCACGTCGACCACCTGCACCCCGACTCCGGCATCGCGCTGGCCTGCGCCACCGACGGGGAGAAGCTGACCGCCGAGTGCTTCGGCGAGAAGGTCGTGTGGGTGCCGTGGCGGCGCCCCGGCTTCCAACTCGGCCTGGACATCGCCGCGATCAAGTCCGCCAACCCGGAGGCGATCGGCTGCGTCCTCGGCGGCCACGGCATCACGGCGTGGGGCGACACGGCCGAAGAATGCGAGGCCAACTCGCTGCACATGATCCGCACGGCCGAGACGTTCCTCGCCGAGCGAGGCAAGGAGGAGCCGTTCGGCCCGGTCGTGGACGGTTACGCGGCCCTGTGCGCGGCCGAGCGCCGGACGCGGGCGGCCGAACTCGCCCCGCTCATCCGGGGGTTGGCCTCCACGGACCGCCCGCAGGTCGGGCACTTCGACGATTCGGGTGTCGTGCTCGACTTCCTGGCGTCCGCCGAGCACCCGCGCCTCGCCGCGCTCGGCACCTCCTGCCCGGACCACTTCCTTCGTACGAAGGTCCGCCCGCTCGTCCTCGACCTGCCGCCCACGGCCGAACTCGACACGGTGGCCGAGCGGTTGAAGGAGCTGCACGCCGACTACCGCACCGAGTACGCGGCGTACTACGACCGGCATGCGGTGGAAGGTTCGCCTGCCATGCGCGGCGCGGATCCGGCGATCGTGCTCGTACCGGGTGTCGGCATGTTCTCGTTCGGCAAGGACAAGCAGACGGCGCGCGTGGCGGGCGAGTTCTACCTCAACGCGATCAACGTGATGCGCGGCGCCGAGGCGGTCTCCGCGTACGCGCCGATCGAGGAGTCGGAGAAGTTCCGCATCGAGTACTGGGCACTGGAGGAGGCCAAGCTCCAGCGGATGCCGGCGCCGAAGCCCCTCGCCACGCGGGTGGCTCTGGTGACGGGCGCGGGCTCCGGCATCGGCAAGGCCATCGCGCACCGGCTCGTCGCCGAGGGTGCCTGTGTGGTCGTCGCCGATGTGAACGCGGACGGCGCGGCGGCGGTGGCCGAGGAGTTGGGCGGTCCCGACAAGGCGGTCGCGGTCAAGGTCGACGTCACGTCCGAGGAGCAGATCGCGGAGGCCTTCAAGGCGGTGGCGCTGGCCTTCGGCGGTGTCGACCTGGTCGTCAACAACGCGGGCATCTCCATCTCGAAGCCGCTCCTGGAGACGACGGTCAAGGACTGGGACCTCCAGCACGACATCATGGCGCGCGGCTCGTTCCTGGTCGCGCGGGAGGCGGCGCGGGTGATGCGGGCGCAGGGCATGGGCGGCGACATCGTCTACATCGCCTCCAAGAACGCGGTGTTCGCCGGCCCGAACAATGTGGCGTACTCGGCGACGAAGGCGGACCAGGCGCATCAAGTGCGGTTGCTGGCGGCGGAGTTGGGTGGGGACGGGATCCGGGTCAACGGGGTCAACCCGGATGGTGTGGTGCGCGGGTCCGGGATTTTTGCGGGGGGCTGGGGGGCGAAGCGCGCGGCGGTGTATGGGGTGGAGGAGGAGAAGTTGGGGGAGTTCTATGCGCAGAGGACGTTGTTGAAGCGGGAGGTGTTGCCGGAACACGTGGCCAACGCCGTGTTCGCGCTCACCGGCGGGGACCTTACGCATACGACGGGATTGCACGTCCCCGTGGACGCAGGTGTAGCGGCAGCGTTCCTCCGCTAACCCCGGGGCTCCGCCCCGGACCCCGCTGGCTCTCGTCCCAGAGCGGGGCTTGATTTTGCCCACCCGGGGCGCGAAGTCTCGCTGTTTGGGGGCGCGGGGAACTGCGCACCCCAGCCCCGGCGGTCCGCCACGGGGTCCGGGGGCTTGCCCCCGGTTTCGGGACGGGAAGGGGAGGCGGGGGCGACTTCACTCCCCCCGCCACCCACCACACCGCACACTCGTAAAGGCCAACCTCATGCCCACCACCCCCTACGCCGCCATAGACTTGGGCGCCTCCAGCGGCCGGGTCATGACGGCCCGCGTCACCCGGGACACCCTCACCCTGGCGGAAGCCCACCGTTTCCCGAACACCCCGGTCCGCACTCCCGACGGCCTCCACTGGGACATCCTCGGGCTGTACGCAGGCATCCTGGAGGGCCTCCGGAGGACCGGTCCGGCCCGCTCCGTCGGTATCGACAGCTGGGCCGTCGACTACGGCCTGCTCGACGCGGACAACGCCCTCCTCGGCAACCCGTACCACTACCGCGACTCCCGCACGGACCACACCGCCGAGACACTGTGGGCAACCATCCCCCCGGCGGAGCTGTACGCGGCCACCGGCCTCCAGTACGTCCCGTTCAACACGATCTACCAGCTCACGGCGGCCCGCGACACGGACCAACTCCAAGCCGCCCACCGCCTGTTGCTCATCCCGGACCTCCTCGCATACTGGCTGACCGGCCGACAGGGCACCGAGCTGACCAACGCCTCCACCACTCAGCTCATCGACCCCCGCACCGGCGACTGGGCCCACGACATCGCCGCCCGCGCCGGCATCGACGTGAACCTCTTCGCCCCGATCCGCCGCCCCGGCGACCCCGCGGGCGAACTCCTCCCCCACGTCCTCGACGAGACAGGTCTCACCGGCCCCGTACCGGTCACGACGGTCGCGTCGCACGACACGGCGTCGGCCGTGGCCGCGGTCCCGGCCACCGAGGAGAATTTCGCGTACATCTGCACCGGTACCTGGTCCCTTGCCGGCCTCGAACTGGACGCGCCCGTCCTCACGGAGGAGAGCCGCGCCGCGAACTTCACGAACGAGCTCGGCATCGACGGCACCGTCCGCTACCTCCGCAACATCATGGGCCTGTGGCTGCTCCAGGAATGCCAACGCACGTGGAGCCAGCCGGACTTGACCGCTCTCCTCGACGAGGCCGCGAAGGCGACCCCGTTGCGCTCGGTCGTCGACGCGGGCGACCCCACGTTCCTGCCGCCCGGCGGCATGCCCGACCGGATCGCCGCCGCCTGCCGCGCCACCGGCCAGCCGGAACCCCGCACCCGCGCCGAGACCACCCGCTGCATCCTCGACTCGCTCGCCCTCGCCCACCGCCGCGCCATCGAGGACGCTGCCCGCATCGCCGACCGCCCGGTCGACGTGGTGCACATCGTGGGCGGCGGCGCCCGGGGCGCCCTGCTGTGCCAACTCACGGCCGACGCCTGCGGGCTGCCGGTCGTGGCGGGCCCCGCCGAGGGCGCCGCGCTGGGCAATGTACTCGTTCAGGCGCGGGCAGACGGGGTCATCGGCGACCGGGCCGCGATGCGCCGGCTCGTCGCCGACACCCAGCCGTTGGCGCGCTACGAGCCGAGCGGCGGTAGTGGCACGTGGGACGCGGCAGCGGCGCGTGTCCGCACCCCGTGACCAGCCCCCGCTCACGACGTACGCTGCACCCGACCGATGATCACCGACGTATCACCCGCGCCGACCGAATCCGACCGACCGAAGGGGCCCCGATGCGTGTCGCGCTCTTCCTGACCTGTGTCAACGACACGCTCTACCCGGACACGGGCCGCGCCGTCGTCAAGCTCCTCAACAGGCTGGGCGTGGAGGTCGACTTCCCCGCCGCGCAGACCTGCTGCGGCCAGCCGCACTACAACACCGGCTACCGCCGCGAGGCCGAGCCGATGGCCACCCACTACGCCGACACCTTCGGCCCCGGCCTCGCCGCAGGTGATTACGACGCAATCATCACGCCGTCCGGATCGTGCGCGGCGATGGTCCGCGAGCTGTACCCGCGGATGGGCGAGCGGGCCCGCTCGGAGGGCCGTGGCGGACGCCTCGCGGCCACGCTCGCGCCGGTGATCCCGAAGACGTACGAGCTGACCGAGTTCCTGGTCGACGTACTGAAGGTGACCGACGTCGGCGCGTACTACCCGCACAAGGTGACGTATCACCCCACCTGTCACGGCCTGCGCTCCCTCGGGCTTGGCGACCGACCCACTCAACTGCTCAGCGAAGTCAAGGGACTTGAGCTGGTCGAGCTGCCGGGTGCGGCCGAGTGCTGCGGCTTCGGCGGCACCTTCGCCGTCAAGAACGCGGACGTGTCATCGGCGATGGGCACCGACAAGGTCCGCAACGCCGAGTCGACGGGCGCGGACGTGCTGTGCGCGGCCGACAACTCCTGCCTGATGCACATCGGCGGCACCATGTCCCGCCTGAAGGTCGGCATGCGGCCCGTCCATATCGCCGAGATCCTCGCCAACACGGAAGAAGCCCACACGGAAGAAGAGGGGGCCCTGGCATGAGCGGCGGAACGTTTGTCGGGATGCCGGCCTTCCCGAAGGCCGCGCACGACGCCGTGCGCAACACCACCCTGCGCGCCAACCTGAAGCACGCCACGCACACCATCCGCGACAAGCGCGAGCGCGCCGTGGCCGAACTCGACGACTGGGCACACCTTCGCCAGGCCGGCAAGGAGATCAAGGACCACACCCTCGCCCATCTGGAGCACTATCTGGTGCGGTTGGAGGAGTCGGTCACGGCCGCCGGCGGCACCGTGCACTGGGCCCGCGACGCCGACGAGGCCAACCGGATCGTCACGGCCCTGGTCCGCGAGACCGGCGGCAGTGACATCGAGAAGCATGAGGTCGTCAAGGTCAAGTCGATGGCCACCCAGGAAATCGGTCTCAACGAACACCTGGAAGCCGAGGGCATCCACGCCTACGAGACCGACCTCGCCGAACTCATCGTGCAGCTCGGCAACGACCGTCCCTCGCACATCCTGGTCCCCGCCATCCACCGCAACCGGGGCGAGATCCGCGACATCTTCCGCAAGGAGATGGGCAGTTGGGGCCGCCCTGCCCCGGAAGACCTGACCGACACCCCCGCCGAACTCGCCGAGGCGGCCCGCCTGCACCTGCGCGAGAAGTTCCTGCGCGCCAAGGTCGGCATCTCCGGCGCCAACTTCATGGTCGCCGAGACCGGCACCCTCGTGGTGGTCGAGTCCGAGGGCAACGGCCGCATGTGTCTCACACTCCCCGAGACACTGATCTCGGTCGTCGGCATCGAGAAGATCGTGCCGACGTGGCAGGACCTGGAGGTGTTCCTCCAGACGCTGCCGCGTTCCTCGACGGCCGAGCGCATGAACCCGTACACCTCCACCTGGACGGGTACCACAGACTCCGACGGCCCCCAGAACTTCCACCTCGTCCTCATCGACAACGGCCGCACCGACACCCTCGCCGACGAGGTCGGCCGCCAGGCCCTGCGCTGCATCCGCTGCTCGGCGTGCCTGAACGTGTGCCCGGTCTACGAGCGGGCCGGCGGCCACGCCTACGGCTCGGTCTACCCGGGCCCCATCGGCGCCATCCTCAGCCCGCAACTGCGCGGCACCGGCAGCGAGATCGACGCCTCGCTCCCCTACGCGTCGTCCCTGTGCGGGGCCTGCTACGAGGTGTGTCCGGTCGCCATCGACATCCCCGAGGTCCTCGTCCACCTGCGCGAACGCGTGGTCGCGGGCGGCCCCGCCACCCGGCACGGCAACAAGGTCATGCTCCGCCCGGCCAAGGGCCACGCCGCCGAACGCGCCGCGATGCGCGCCGCCACCTGGGCGTTCACCCACCCGGCGGCCCTCGCCACAGGCCAGCGCCTCGCCTCGCGCACCCGCCGCTTCCACCCGCGTACGGTGCCGGGCCCCGGCAAGGCGTGGACGGATACCCGCGACCTGCCCACGGTGCCCGCGGAACCCTTCCGCGACTGGTGGAAGCGTACGAACGGCGGCAAGGAGACGAACAAGTGAGCAGCAGAGACGTCATCCTGGGCCGGGTGCGCCGCGCCCTCGGCGGCCCGGTCGAGACACCGGGGACGTACGCCACGGACATCGACCGCGGATACCTGCGCGAGCACGGCACCCGGACGACGGAGCAGCAGGTGGAACTCCTCGCGGAGAACCTCGCCGACTATCGGGCGATCGTGCACCGGGCCACCAGCAAGGAGCTGCCTGCCACCCTCGCGCGGCTGCTCGCCGGGCACGGGTCGCGGACCGTGGTGGTGCCGTCCGGGCTGCCGGACGGCTGGCTGGCCGAGGCGGAGGCGACCCCGGTGACCGACAGCCCGGAGCACACCCCCGCCGAGCTCGACGGAGTCGACAGCGTCGTCACCGCCTGCGCGGTCGCCATCGCCGAGACCGGCACGATCGTCCTCGACGGCTCCCCCGACCAGGGCCGCCGCCGCATCACCCTCGTGCCCGACCACCACATCTGCGTGGTCCGGGTCCCGGAGCAGGTGGTGTCCTCGGTCCCGCAGGCCCTCGAACGGCTCGACCCGACCCGGCCGCTCACCTGGATCTCGGGCCCGTCCGCGACCAGCGACATCGAGCTCGACCGGGTCGAGGGCGTGCACGGACCGCGCACCCTGGAGGTCGTCCTGGTGAGCGGTGGCTGAGGGGCGCGGCTAGCGTTGGTGTCATGATCCGGTTCGACCATGTCACCAAGCGGTACGCGGACGGCACGATGGCGGTGAACGACCTCTCGTTCGAGGTGAACGAGGGTGAACTGGTCACGCTCGTCGGCCCTTCCGGCTGCGGCAAGACCACCACGATGATGATGGTGAACCGGCTGATCGAGCCGACGTCGGGTCACATCCACGTCGACGGCGAGGACATCTCCGGCGTCGACCCGGTGCAACTGCGCCGCCGCATCGGCTACGTCATCCAGCAGGTCGGTCTCTTCCCGCACCGCACGATCCTCGACAATACGGCGACCGTGCCCGCGCTCATCGGCTGGAAGAAGGCCAAGGCCAGGGCGCGCGCCGCCGAGCTGCTCGATCTGGTGGGCCTGGACCCGTCCACGTACGGGAGCCGCTACCCGGAGCAGCTCTCCGGTGGCCAGCGCCAGCGGGTCGGGGTCGCCCGCGCCCTCGCCGCCGACCCGCCCGTGCTCCTGATGGACGAGCCGTTCGGCGCGGTCGACCCGGTGGTGCGCGAGCAGTTGCAGGACGAGTTCCTGAAGATGCAGGCCGCCGTGCGCAAGACGGTCCTCCTCGTCACGCACGACATCGAGGAGGCGGTCCGGCTCGGCGACCGCATCGCGGTGTACGGCGAGGGCCGCATCGAGCAGTACGACACTCCTGGCGCGGTGCTCGGCTCGCCCGCCACTCCGTACGTCGCCGAGTTCGTCGGCGCGGACCGGGGCCTGAAGCGCCTGTCGGTCACCGAGATCGAGCCGGACGACCTGGAGCAGCCGTCGGTGGCCCGCTTCGACGAGTCGCCCGCGCGGGCCGCCGCCCGGATGCGCGAGGACGGGGTGCGGTGGGCCGTCGTCCTCGACGAGGGCGGTGACTTGCACGGCTGGGTCGGCGTCGACGAGGCGTCGCTCGCCGGTCCGGACGGCAGGGTCGGCGATCTGGCGCACCGGATGCGGGCGTGGGTGCCGGTCGGCGCGCCCCTCAAGCAGGCGTTCGGCGAGATGCTCCAGCACGACGCGGGCTGGGTGGCGGTCCTCGACGACGCCCGCTTCCTCGGCGTCCTGACCCCGGCCAAGCTGCACGAGGCGCTGCGCCGATCGGTGGACGCGGACGCACAGGGCGTGGCGCGGGACGAGGTGGAGTTCGACTCGGTGGCGGACGCCTGATCGGGCTACACACACCCCGCAGAAGTAACCCTAAAGTTGAGGTTGAGAGTCCGGTCAGGGTGAGCACCCCGATGTGGGCCGCCTCGGCACACACCTTTCAGCCGCCCTGCCGCCGCAGCAGCCCCCTGTCCTCCAGGTAGGTCCGCGCGACGTCCTCGGGGAGTCGGCGCCAGCTGTCGACCTGCTGGTTCATGGAGGCGAGGTCGTCGGTGGTGAGTACGGAGTTGAGCGCGCCGAGCGCCTTCGCGACCTTCGCGTTTCCGGCCCGGGAGCGGTTGACGACGGGCACGAGGTAGTCGGCGTTCTGCAGCTTCTTGTCGTCGTCGAGCAGCACGAGCCCGAAGTCGCCGAGGGTGGCATCGGTGGTCGTGGTGAGCACCATCTGGACCTGCCCGTTCTGGGCGGCGTTCTTGGCCTGCGTGGTGCCGACGCCCTTGGGGTCGATCCCGGTGACGTCGATGCCGTAGACCTTCTCGAGGCCCGGCTGGCAGTACGGCCGCTGTACGCACTCGTCGCCGGCGGCGATCCGCACCTTCAGCCCGGAGGCGCCGAGGTCGCTGAGCGTCTTGAGGTCGTGCTTCTTCGCGTAGGCCTCGGTCACCGCGAACGCGTTCTGGTCGACGGCCTTGCCCGCGTCGAGCACATCGAGCCCGCGCGGCGCGGCGAGTGCCCGCAGGCTCTTCATGGTGGCGCCGAGGTCGGGCGAGCCGACGGGCTTCGCGTCGGCGCCATTCTTCTTGGCGTTGAGCCAGTCGGCGAAGGTGGCGGCGTACTCGGGCACGACGTCGATCTGCCCGGACTCCAGGGCGGGCTCGTACAGCTCGCGGTTGCCCACGGACAGCAGCTCGGTCTCGTACCCCGCCTGCTTCAGCAGCAGCGCGTACATATTGGCCAGCAGATCGCTCTCGGTGAATCCGGCGGAGCCGATGACGAGGTGCTTGCTGTCGCCGGGCGGCGCGGTCACCTCGCCCTGGTCCTCCAGGGAGGGCCCACTGGTGCACCCGCCGACCAGCAGCAGGAGCCCCAGGAACAGGGCCACTCGACGCAACAACCCGCTCATCAGGCCCTCCTCCCCCGCAGCCGTCCGGGACCGAACCGCTCGACGAGCTCGAACAGCGCCTCGACGACGAGCGCGAAGACGGCGACGAGCACGGCGCCCGCGACCACCTGCGGTGTACTGGCGAGGTTGAACCCTGCTGTGATGATCCGGCCGAGCCCGCCACCCCCGGCGATGGCGGCGATGGTGGCCGTGGCGACCAGCTGCACGGCGGCGATCCGCACACCGTTGAGGATCATCGGCAGCGCGAGCGGCGCCTCGACCCTCAGCAGCATCTGCCGCCCCGTCATCCCCATGCCCCGCGCGGCCCGTACGACCTCCCGGTCGACGCCGCGCATCCCCACGTACGCGTTGGTGAGCAGCGGCGGCACCGCGAACAGTACGAGGGCGACGACGGTGGGCCCCTCGCTGTACTGCCCGAGCGGCGTGAGCAGCAACAGCACGAGCACGGCGAAGGTGGGCACGGCGCGCCCCACGTTGGCGATGTTGACGGCGAGCGCCCCGCCCTTCCCGAGATGCCCGAGGACCAGGGCGATCGGCAGCGCGATGAGACAGCTGATGACGAGACAGACGACGGTCAGTGTCACGTGCTGGGCGAGCCGGTGCCAGACGCCGTTGTCGCCGGCCCAGTTCGCGGAGTCGGCGAGCCAGTTCCAGGAGTCGGAGAGGAGCTTCACGCGCGGCTCGCTCTCGTCCAGGGGGTGAGCGCCCGCCCGATGGCAAGGAGCACCACATCGGCGACGAGCGCGATGACGACGCACAGCACGGAGGCTGTGAGCACCTGCGCCTTGAAGTACGTGTTCATGCCGCTGTAGATGAGATTGCCGAGACCTCCGTAGCCGACGATGGCGCCGACGGTCACGAGCGAGACGGCGGACACGGTCGCGATCCGCAGCCCGGCGAGCGCCGCCGGCAGAGCGAGCGGCAGCTCAACCGTCAGGAGCAGCCGGATCGGCCCGTACCCCATGCCGCGCGCGGCCTGCCGGGTGTCCTCGGGCACGGACCGCAGCCCGGCGAGGATGTTCCGTACGAGGAGGGTGAGCGAGTAGAGGACGAGCCCGGCGATGACCAGCGTGGCGGACAGCCCGTACACGGGCAGCAGCAGCGAGAACATCGCGAGCGACGGGATCGTGTAGAGCACGGTCGTCAGGGCGAGCACGGGCCCGGCGGCCCATCCCCACCGCCGCGCGAGCAGCGCGAGCGGCACGGCGATGACCACGGCGATGGCGACGGCGACGAGCGTGATCTCCAAGTGCTGCACCGTGGCGTCCACCAGCATGTGCCGACGCGTGCTCAGATACTCGCCGCAGATCCAGTCGTTGCGGGCGAGACAGTCGTCGGGCGGCGAAGTGCCGGGCCCACCGTTCACGAGGCGCACCCGACCATTCCAGTGGCTCGGCCCGCGCTCGGCGCGCCGGGTGACCCGTATGGGCGTCGCTCCGTCTTCCCCGCGCTACACACCTGACGTGGCGCGGTGCCAGGGCTAGGGTCTGCGTCATGAGCAATCTTGACCGCGAGCCAGTGCCCTCGGTGTGCGGCGGACGCGGCTTCGTCGTGGCGGAGCCGGTACGCGAACTCCTCACCCCGCGCCGCGTGAAGCTCGGCGAGTCCACGGAGGTGCGCCGGCTCCTTCCGAACCTGGGCCGCCGCATGGTCGGCGCGTGGGCCTTCGTCGACCACTACGGGCCGGACGACATCGCGGACGAGCCCGGCATGCAGGTGCCGCCGCACCCGCACATGGGTCTGCAGACGGTGAGCTGGCTGCACGACGGCGAGGTCCTGCACCGTGATTCGACGGGCAGCCTCCAGACGATCCGCCCCCGCGAACTGGGCCTGATGACGTCGGGCCGGGCGATCTCCCACTCCGAGGAGAGCCCGGCGTCGCACGCCCGCTTCCTGCACGGAGCCCAGCTCTGGGTGGCGCTCCCCGACTCCCACCGCCACGTGGACCCGCACTTCGAGCACCACGGGACGCTGCCGACGGTGACGGCGCCGGGCCTGACGGCCACAGTCCTCCTCGGTTCACTGGACGGCGCGGTGTCCCCCGGCACCACGTACACCCCGATCGTGGGCGCGGACCTCTCCCTCGCTCACGGCACGGAGACCCGCCTCCCCCTGAACCCCGACTTCGAGTACGCGGTCCTGTCGATGTCCGGCGAGGCCCACGTCGACGACGTCCCGCTCGTCCCCGGCTCGATGCTCTACCTCGGCTGCGGCCGCACGGAACTCCCGCTGCGCGCGGGCTCGGACGCGGGGCTGATGCTGCTCGGCGGGGAGCCGTTCGAGGAGGAGTTGGTGATGTTCTGGAACTTCATCGGGCGGTCGCAGGACGATATCAGCCAGGCACGTGAGGACTGGATGAACGGGTCGCGATTTGGGGAAGTGAAGGGTTACGACGGGGAGCGGCTGGACGCACCGGAGCTGCCGCCTGTGCCGTTGAAACCGCGGGGACGTGTCCGCTGATCAGCGGTTTTACCAGTGCGGGAGTCGCCCCGGGCACGCAGCGCAGGGCATCGACACCAGCACCGTCCCGCGCGCCGAGAGGTTCGGCCCCGGCTCGCAGGTGCCGGGCTCGCACCGCCCTCTTAAGACGTCGGCTCGCCCCTCGGTACCTCCCTGAACTGCATGGCAGGCGGGCAGACCTTATGCGGTGGTGCCGTCGTCCGAGTCGCGGGTCTGTTGCTCGGGTTGCGCACCGTGCGCATGCTCTGTCTCGGCCGCTTCTCGGGCGATGACGCTCGTTCGCGCGCGTCGTCCTCGTCCGCACGTTGCAGAGCTGCATCCGTGCGTCGCAGCCGAGCGCCGGACCTCTTGACGGCGGCGTGGGAGCGTTCCAGCGCCTCGAAGGCGCGTTGACGCAGGGTGGTCGTCGGTATGCCGACGACCCGGGCGCGGCGGTCCTGTTTTGCCTCTGTTTCGTCGAGGCGTTGTTCACGCTCGTCGGCCAGTTCCTCGCGCTCGTCCGCACGGCTGTCGCGGAGAGAGGCTTCGTCGTCTCGCTGGTCGGCGCGAGCATCACGCCGGTCCGCAACCCGGCCGCGCTCTTCCTGGTCACCGGCGCACGGATCGTTTTCTGGATCGCCTTGGCCCACTCCGTCAGTGTGCGCGCAGCAGCCGGGGATGCCAAGCCGCTCCGTGGGCGCCGACCGTACTGGGGATTCTTTCGTCAGTCTCAGTCGCGTACGTTCGCGTGTCGGGCTGTGCTGGAACCGCGTGAAACTGCGGGGTTCGGGCTGAGGCCCACCCGCCTCACGTTGCCGCTCATGAACGGCGCAGGGGTGCGCCGGCCGCGTGCAAGCTCTTCAACGCCAGCCGATAGGAGTCAAGAAGTCCTGTCTGTACGTAGTGCACCTGGAGTTCCTCGCAGTGGGCACGGACGATCAGTTGCGCCTTTCGTAGGTGGGGCGAGGGCATGTGCGGAAAGAGGTGGTGCTCGATCTGATAGTTGAGCCCGCCCATGATGAGATCGGTGATGCGGCCACCGTGCACGTTGCGTGATGTCAGGACCTGGCGCCGTAGGAAGTCGGGCCGCTCCTGCCCGGTGAACATCGGCATGCCCTTGTGGTTCGGCGCGAAGACGGTTCCCAGATACAGGCCGAACAGGCACTGGTGCACCAGCAGGAACATCACCGCCTTGCCCGCCGGAAGCACGGCAAACAACGCGCCGAGATACAGCACGAAGTGACAGCCGAGCAGCAGGGCTTCCGATCGGCGCTGCTTCAGGGCCGGCCCCGTCAGGGACCGCAGCCCGGACACGTGCAGGTTGAAGCCCTCCAGGGCCAGCAGCGGGAAGAACAGATACGCCTGACTGCCCCCGAGCAGACGAGGCAGCCCCTTGGCCTGCTCAGCCTGAGCCGCGCTCCACACCAGGATGTCGGGCCGCACATCCGGGTCCAGGTCCGCATGGTTGGGGTTCGCGTGATGACGGGAGTGCTTGTCCTGCCACCACCCGTAACCCATGCCGATGCCGAAGTTGCCCAGTGCGCGTCCGGCCCGTGCGCTGGTCGAGCGCAACCGGAAAACCTGACGGTGCGCCACATCGTGGGCAAGCAGGGCCACTTGTCCGAAGATGAACGCCAGCACCGCAGCAACGGCCAGATTCCACCAGCTGTCACCGACCAGTGCGAACGACGTCCAGGACAGTACGTAGGCAGTGACGACGAGGGCGATGCGTGCTGCGTAGTACCCCGGGCGTCGCACCAGTAGCCCGGCGGCCTTGATCCTCTTCGACAGAAGCGTGAAGTCGCTCCCTCGGTCGATCTTCTTCTCTGACTTCTGCTCTGAGAGCGCGGAAGTGGCCATGTACCCGGCCTTTCAGAACTGTCCACGCCCGGCTGCGGATCGAGGCGCACCCATCCGCCTATCCGGACTCTGGGCTGTGAAAGACCCTGAGAAGAACAGAAAGACGGGATCGCATGGCCGTTGCACACGGCTTCCCACAAGCCACGTAGCCGGAACGAAGGAGGTGTCCGGGGCTGGGGACGGAGGCTGTCGAAACCCGACGCCCCACGGACAGCATAGCCGCCCTCGCAAGCCCCCTGTCACTGGCGGGAATACGGGACCCCCGCAGGGACGATTCAATCGCCGTTGACATCGGATCCGGTTGGCGCACGTGAACGATTGTTTTCTGGGCGAGGTCCAGGCCCACGAGTGAGAGCGGTGGCGTGCTCGCCGCCCGGGTGAGGAAGAGTGGGAACTCCATCCCCGCAGGGCACCAAAACCGGCCGAAGTGCTCGGCCGGCCCCGGTGGTTGTGAGGGTGCGGAAACTCAGATGCGGCCCTTGCCGTAGTGGGCGCCGATCTGGTCGTGGTACCCGGCGTCCCCGACGTGCTTGTCCTTGTCGAATTCGGGGGCGTCCTTGATCTGTGCCTTGGTGCGGTCGACGTGAATCGCCTTGTCCTGGGTGTCGATCCGGGTCACTGTGCCTGCGGGAAGCAGGACATGCCTGCCGAAGATCCACACGCCGGTGTCGACGACGAGGTAGGCGGAGCCGACCTCGTCCGAGTGCTTGTCGACCTTGCCGATGCCACCGTCGGTGGCCTCCACCTTGAAGCCGATCAGGTCGGCTCCCTGGGTGTGGCCGCTCGTCGGCGGATAGCCCCACATGTTCTCGTTCACGTTCGGCTCCTTCATCGACGATGTACGGCCTGGAGTGCCGTGTCCAGTGATACCGGCGCTCCTCGGGTCGGCGGGTGCCCCCGTCCCGGGAATGAACACAGACGACCATGGAGCAACTGCCGCGCGGTTGCCGGGCGAACGTGAGGCCGCCGGATTCCCCGCCCGCCGAGTAGGCGCCCCCGCTGCGGTCCGACCTGCCGTGCCACGGCTTGTGTGGTGGCCGGCTCGGTTCGCTCTGACCGGCTGGCGTCAGTGAGGCTGCGCCATCTTGAAGTGGCTGGTCAGCAGGGGTGGTGGACCGTCAAGACCAGCTGCCGCTGGTACCACATGGGTAGCAACCAGCGGTCCTGGGCGTCGTCATGAGGAAGTTCCGCCTAGAAGTGTTCTGCGGCGGCCATGGATCCCGACGACTGCCCTCGCCGCCCCGAGCACGCCTTCGGACCGCCGGCCGCGACATTGCACAGCGGACGGGACTGCGTTCAACAGAGGCGACAGCAACTTCTCGCCTGCTTCTCACGACACCTGCGGCGCGTGGTAGCGCCTGCCGGCTGCCATCGCCTCTTCGATCACTGCGGCATCGTCGAGTCGGTCAGCGCGTACAACGATGTCCGCTCCGGCCGACGTCACCAGGGACCGGCTGAAGAGAATCACCGCCCACGCGTCGTCCTTTCCGATCTCCCGCACTTCCCATTCGCTCGACAGCACCGCCAGCGCTCCGCGGCCGCGCCACCGATAGACAGATCCCGGACGTCTGGTGAGACGCGTGTCGACACCGAGAATGCGGCGCTCCCGCCCGCTCCGAGTGCGGTAGCCCACCACGTCGTTCATCATCTGCTTGCCTGAACTGCCGCTCGGTAGCGGGTCATAGGTGAACGTCGCGCCAGTGCGCCGTTCCCCCTGCCACATGGGGAACGAGGAACAGATGATGTGCCAGGTGCCGGCCAAGCGGGTCGGCGTGACGTCGAATCGGTCCATGCCGAGACCCTACGACGCCCGTACATCTCGCCTGCATGGCGGTAGCCGAACGCAAGCATGCACGGCGGCCTCTCCGAGCAAGATCCACATCCAACCTGGCCCACTGTCCGTGGACCGGGTTCGAGCTGGGTCGGCACCGAGTGCGAACGCCCACCAGAGGCGGATCGCTCTGCCCCCGGCCGGGCCTGGGGCATCACCCCGGGCGTTGACGCCCTTCGCCGTCGACGCCCGCGCACGTCTCGCCCGTGTTCGTGCCCGCGTCCTCGCCGAACCCGACGACGTTGCCGGCACCGGTCATGCCGTAGAGGAACCTGATCACCGCACCCGGCACCCCTGGGCGCGCCAACCCCACGAAGGGCATCGACCAATCAAGTAGTAGGGCGATTTGAAGATCTGGAGTGGGCGGATATTACCGTGTGCGGTGCCCGTACCGTCGTCGCTCCGGGCTCCGCCGGGAGGGGCCGACGGGTCCGGTCGGGACGGCGGCGTCATCCCGTGAATCAGCGTCCTGGACAAGGTCTCCGCATGACTGGCATAGACAAGCGACACCGCCGCACCGACCCGACGGTGCCCGTCGACCCGCGTTCGGACGCGGAACTCGGGCGTGAGGTCAGGGGGACGGGGGACCCGGCGGCGCTCGCCGAGCTGTACGGACGCCACCACCCGGCCGTCCTCACCTATGCCCGGACCTTCGCCCGCGATCCGCACACCGCCGAGGACCTGGCCTCGGAGGCATTCGCCCGCGTCCTGCGCGCGGTGCGATCGGGCACCGGGCCGGAGGCGGCCTGGCGCCCGTACCTGCTCACCGTTGTGCGCAACACCGCAGGTGAATGGGCGGCCACGGCCCGGCGCACCGAACTGAGCGAGGACTTCGAGCAGTGGCTCGACTCGGGGGCGACAGCCGTCGGCGCGGGAACCTGGGGTGCGCAGGACGCCGGCGGCGACGAGCGGATGGTCGCGATGGAGGACCGGGACATGATCGTCCGCGGGTTCCGTGCCCTGCCGGAGCGCTGGCAGGCGGCCCTGTGGCACAGCGTCGTGGAGGGCGAGTCCGCCGAACGGATCGGCGTGCTGCTGGGGTTGAGCCCGAGCGGCGTCACCTCGCTCACCGCGCGGGCCCGCGAGGGGCTGCGCGAGGCGTACCTGGGCGCGCACGCCGAGAGCGGCAGCAGCAGCGAGGAGTGCCGACGTCACGGTTCGCTGCTCGCCGCGGCCGTCCGGCGTGGCGGCGCCCGGCGCGACCGGCGGCTGGGCCGGCATTTGCGGGACTGCGAGAACTGTCGGCGCGCGCTCACCGAACTCACCTATCTGGACGGCCGGTTGGGTGCCGTTCTGCCGGCCGGGCTGTTGCTCTGGGGCGGTCATGCCTACGTCACCGCCCAGCTCGGAGCGGCCGGCGGCGGCGCGGCGGCAGGTTCGGCGGCCGTGTCGGTGGCGGGCGGTGGCGGGGCGTCCGGGACCTCCGCCGCGGGTGCCGCGGGCGGAAAGGCGGCCCTGCTGGGCGCCGTCGCGGTCACCGTGTCCGGTCTGGTGGTCGGCGGCCTGCTCCTCCTGCCCGGCGGCGGGGAGGAGGAGTCCCCGACGGCCGACGCGTCCCGGCCCGCCGGCGCTGTCGCGCGCCCCACGAAGGCGGCGCCCCCGACGTCGCACAGCCCCCGGGCCAGTCGCAGCCCCAGCACGAGCCCCTCTGTCTCCGTGAGCGCCTCGCCGTCACCGCGGACATGGCTCCCGGCGGCCGAGGACCGCACCCGGCTCCGGCTGTCGTCCACCGGCCGGTGCATGGAGATCCCCGGCGGCAGCACGGCCGCCGGCGTGCAGGCGCGGGAGGCGCCCTGCGACGGCGCCCGCTACCAGGCGTGGGACCTGCTGCGGCCCAACGACGACGGGCGGGTGCAGATCCGCAACACCGGAACCGGCAAGTGCCTGGCCAACCAGGGCACCGAGACCGACGACGCCCCGGTCGTCCAGCGCGCCTGCTCCGCCGCCGACCCCCACCAGGTGTGGGGCCCGTGGCAGCCGGAGGGCTCCAGCGAGGTGCGGTTCCGACAGCAGGGCGACCGGATGTACCTGGGGCTGAACGACTGGAAGAACGCCGAGGACGGCGTGCAGCACACCACCGACATCGGCACCAACCACCACTACTACGCCTCCCCTTCGTTCGGCTTCCGTTACGACGGGGCGCTGTTCGACGGCCGTCTCGCCGGGCTTCCCGCGGACGGCACCGCCGCATCCGGCTGACGCCGTCACGAACGACTTGGTAAAAGATCGGCAAAGCCGCGGGACGTGGGTGCACGGGCACACTCCCTATCCCCGCAAACGTTCCACCGATCCCCCCAAGGACCCCCATGTACCAGCGCGCCCGCAAGAGAATCGCCACCGTCGCAGCCGCCTCCGCCGTGTTCGCCGGCGGCGCGACGATCACCACGGCCCACGCTGCCGACGAGACCCCGGCCAAGAACCGGGTCCTCGTGGTCGTGGTCGACTTCAAGGACGTCAAGCACTCCGACGCCGACGCGGTCAAGGAGAACGCCAGGAAGGAGTACTTCGGCGGCTCGCAGTCGATCGCCGGCTACTACTCCAAGGTCTCCCAGGGAGCCTTCACGTACGTACCGGCCGCCAAGGACGGGGTCGTCGGCCCGTACGAACTGGATCTGCCGCAGAACCCGTGCGACGCCGGAGCCGTGCGCACGGCGGCCGCGAAGGCCGCGGAGGCCGACGGCTACACGGCGGACGAGGACTACGACAGCATCTCCATCCTGCAGCCGAGCGCCGGAAGCGACTGCGGCTGGGCCGGACTCGGCTCCGTCCCCGGTCCGAACACCTGGATAATGGTCGGCGAGGACAGCAAGATCAGTAAGGGTGCCGCGGTCCACGAGTTCGGGCACAACCAGGGCTACAGCCACCACGAGCGCGACGAGTGCCCGGGCGGCGACCTCGACAGCTGCACCACCGCGGAGGGCTACAGCTCCAAGACCCCCATGGGCGGCGGCGGCCCCGGCGTCGGCTTCGCCGCTCCCGAACTGATCAGCAAGGGCTGGCTGCCCGGCGGCCAGGCCGTCACCGTGAAGAAGTCCGCCACCTTCACCCTCAACTCCCTCTACGGCGGCAAGACCGGCGGCGCCCGGGCCCTGGACATACCGCTCGGCAACGACCGGCTGGTCGTGGAGTACCGCCACGAGGACCCGACGAACAAGGACGACGAGGACGGCAACCTCGACGCCGCTCTCGAAGGCGTGTACGCCTACCTCGCGCCCGAGGGCGACTACAACAAGTCTCGCCTCCTCGACCCGACTCCCGGTGAGGGCAAGGGCAAGGAGGACGCCGTCAGCACGCTGACCGACAAGAAGAACAACGTCGAGATCGAGGTCGGCCGGTCCGGTGGCGGATCGGCCACCGTGTCGGTCGGCCTCGACGGCGTCCCCGCTCCCGACGCGGCCGGTGGCGCCAAGCAGGGCAACACCGCCGCGCCCGCCCCGCAGACCCAGGGTGAGGAGGGCGCTCCCGTCTCCGAAAAGGGCTCCGACGTCGGCACGCCCGCTGCGTCGCGGCAGGCGAAGGACAAGGACCTGGCGGAGACCGGCGGCAGCTCCACCACCCCGCTGATCGCCGGAATCGGCGCCGCGCTGGCCTGCGTCGGCGGCGTGTTCCTTTACACGGTGCGCCGCCGCGGACGCCGTAGCGCGTAGTCACCAGTCGCCGTCCGGCTTCGGCCGGTCGAGATGCGGACCTGCCGCCTGCCCCTGTGGGCCGACGACTTCGGCGTCGGCCCCACAGGCTGCGAGCACGGTCCGGATCAGTGGCGACGGGCGACTGGTGGGTCGACCCCGATCGGCAGGTTTCCATCAAGTCGGTCACGGGGCTCGCGACGTTCGAGCAGACTCGGTCCGTGCTGACGAATCTCCCGAACGAGACGACACAGTTTGTAGGCCGGACCGATGAGCTCGCCGAGCTCGCGGCGGCCCTTGAGGAACCCGGCCTGGTGACGGTCGTTGGCGGGGCAGGCATGGGCAAGTCACGGCTGGCGCTGCGGACCGTGCGCAGCCGCGACTGGGCAGGATTCACCGCTGTGTGCTGGACGGATCTATGGCCTTTGCTCGGGGACGAGCTGCTGACCGCCTCCGTCGCGGACGCGCTGAACCTCTCGGACCACACGTCGCGCACTCTGGCGGAGGTCGTGCGCCACTGGATCGCGGACCAGCGCGTGCTGTTGGTCCTGGACTCCTGTGAGCATCTCGTCGAAGCGACCCGGGACCTCGTGGCGAGCCTCCTGAGCGCTTGCCCTCGTCTCACGGTGCTCGTCACGAGCAGGGAGCCCCTGGACGTGGAGGGCGAGAGAGTGGTCGGCCTGGGGCCGCTCGACCCGGCGACCGAAGCTCTCGCACTCTTCGAGTCGCGAGCCGCCACCGTGGGCCGCCCGCTGCGAGACATGACGGACCGCCTTCTGGTGGAGCGCTTGTGCGCCCATTTGGAAGGTGTACCGCTGGCCCTGGAGTTGGCCGCCGGCTTGCTGCACAGCCGGACTCTTGAGGAGACTTGGGAGTTGGCCGAGGCCGGGCTGGACGCCTTGGAGCAGCCGGGCCTGCGTCCGTCCCGGCACAGCGCACTGCGCACGGCCGTGGGGTGGAGCCACGAACTGTGCCGGCCCGCCGAACGCCTCTTGTGGGCGCGGCTCTCGGTGTTCCCGGGGGCGTTCGACGCCGAGCTCGCAGGGACCGTGTGCGTCGGCGGGCCGCTGACAGCACAGGTGTTGAGTGACGCGCTGGCCGGGCTCGTGCGCAAGTCCGTGGTCACAGCGGTCGACGGCAGGTATCGCATGCTGGACTCCGTGCGTGCCTACGGCCGCATGTGGCTCCGTGAACTGGGCGAAGAGACAACCGTGGCCGCAGGACACGCGGCGATACTGCTGGAGACGACCGCTCGCGCGAGGGGCGAATGGATGGGCTCGGCACAACAGTACTGGTATGCCCGTATGCGGGATCTCTACCGCGATGTCTGTGCCGCAATGGAGTTCCTGCTGCGTTCCCACAGTACGGAGGCGCTTGAACTCCTGGGCAACGTCGCCTTCTTCTGGGTCTGCTCGGGCCACCTGCATGACGTGGCGCACTTCGCACAGCTCAGCCTCCCCCTCACGTCGGACTCGGACCCGCGGCGGGCACGTGGGCTGTGGTCCTTGGGCCTGGCCCGGATTCTGCAGGGTCAGCATGCGCAAGGGCGTCGTCTCGCGGGCGAGAGCCTGCAGGCCGCCTTCGGCGCCGGTGATGCAGAAGGCGTACGACAGGCCGCCTATCTCGAAGGGCTGGTCGCCCTCCTGGACGGTGCGCCGATCGAGGCCCTCGACCGGGCCGATGAGGCCCTGCGCAGGCAAGTGCCCATGCCGCGCGACGCCGACGGAGGGGCGACGGACAGGCCGGCAGCTCCCCTCACGGTCGGCGAGAATCTGTGCCGGCTTGTTCGCGTTTTTGCCCTCACAGGAGCCAGGCGCTTCAACGAGGCACGCCAAGAAGCAGAGGCCCTGCGCCACTTCTGCGTGCGGTCGCGGGAGTACTGGACCCGCTCCTATCTGGACTACCAGCTGGCCCTGATCGCCTTGTTCGAGGGGCGGCCCGATGAGGCGGGGGCTCATGCACGCGACATGCTGGATGCGAAGCGGCGCATCGGGGACCAGTTCGGTATCGCGATGGGCCTCGACCTGTTGGCCGCGAGTTGGTCTGCGCAGGGCGACCCCGGTCGGGCCGTTTCGGCGATCGGTGCGAGCAACCAGTTCTGGAACGCGGTCGGTCTGCTCCGGCGCGGAACCCCCGATGCCTTGCCGCTGTGCGAAAGCACCCGGGCTCAGGCCAGGGAGCTCCTGGGGGACGCGGAGTATGGCGAACGACTGCGCCGTGCCCGGTCCATCGCGCCGGAAGCCCTGCTGCACACCGTTCTCGAACAAGGCAGGACACGGTGAAGACGCGTCAGGGCGTTCGTACACCGTGATGGCGCGCATCTCAGCCGGCTCGACGCGGCCTCACCACCGACCCTCCGCGCGGTGAGTTCCTGGACAGCTAGGGCGTGTTTCGGAAGTCCCGCCATCCGTGCGCGTTGTGCGGCCAGCTCCCCTCGGTCGTGGAGTCGGTCTGCTCGTCGGACACCTTGTCGGCCACGGAGATTCCGCCGTCCTTCTGGACGCCGGTACGCATCTCTGAAGTCCCGTCGCCCATGGACTGCACGATCAGGAGCTCTGCCCTGCCGTCGTGGTCCTGGTCGGATGCACGGACACCGTCGACGAACGTCTTGCTGCCGATGCGGATGTTCCCGGTCCGCTCACTGGTCAGGTCGCGGGCGAGCGGCCCGTAGTGGACCTCGTGAACGAGCATGGCTTCCCGAGGCGAATCGCCTATTCCGTCCTGGCTGTAGAAGACGGCGAGGTCGACATACCCGTCGCCGTCGAAGTCGCCGACGCTGCCCCGCGTCGTCATGTCCTCGAGGATGGCCCCGCGCAGCTTCGCCCAGGTGCCGCGGACGTCGCCGACGTCGGCCTTGTCGCCGTCGCTGAACACCACGGAGCTGACACCGTCGTGATCCGGATCGTTGATCGCCCCCGCGAGCACCAGAACGACCGCGAGCGCTCGGACGAGGCCGCGGTGGCGCGAGCCCTGCCGGAGCAGTGAGGCGAACACGTTTCCTGGAGCCGGCATGCCCGGACCCTAGCGGTGGCGGTCCCGCGTCTGGCAGGGGGTGTTTCCAACGATGCCGCCAGCAGTGATACAGATCACATGAAATAACTGCCGCGACCCGCGTAATGCAGCGCCACATGGGTGGTCTCACGCCACAAGGGCCACACCCGCCCTTGTAGCCCAGACGTCCCATCGGAGCCCCCTCATGTACATCACACTGGAGCTGTCCACCAGTGCCCGCACCGTCACCATGGACGGTCGACCGCCCTTCACTCGCACCCACACGGCGATCTACGGAGGGGCGGTATGAATGCGGCGCGCACCTACGTCCTGGGGCAGCGCCTGCGGCAGATCCGTCAGGAACAAGGAGTGCCGCTGGGGCAGGCGGCCGCGACGGCGGGGATCTCCCGGTTGTGGGCGGCCCAGATAGAGGGTGGCGAGATACTCGACCTGGAGACGATGGAGCTCTACGCGGAGGGTCTGGGCGCCCGGGTCACCGTCACCGTCGACTATGAGCCGAAGGCTGTACGGTCCACCGGGTTGTACGCGATGCCGACGCAGCGGTGAGGGCGACGCAGCGGTGAGGGCGGCCGGTGCGTTACGACGTGGAACATCCCGCGCCGACTCTCCGGAATGAAGCTGCCGGGGCCGGCGCGGGATGTTCACCGCACGGGGGTGTGCGTCAGCGGCAGTAGTTGCCGAACGCCGGGTTGAGCAGGCCGACGAGGTTGACGCTGTTGCCACAGGCGTTGACCGGGACGTGGACAGGGATCTGGGTCACGTTGCCGGAGACCACACCCGGCGAGTTCTGAGCCACGCCAAACGGGTCGGTGTCGGCGGAGGCCATGCCGGCGGTTCCGAGGACGGCGACACCGGCCGCGGCTGCCGCGAGACCCAGCTTGATCATGGGCTTCATGAAGACTCCTTGAGGTCGACGAAGGAATGACGGGTTCACATCCCGTCGTCATCCAGACACTCACAGTTTCCGCCGGTTCGCCTCTCGGCGGGGTCCGACCCCCTCGGCTCAGGCGGTCGCGATACCCGGGTCGCTGACTCCCGGCGCCCCGTTCTCCACGTGCCCTGCCAGCCGGCGCAGATACCCGGTGACACCCTCCGCGGCCACCGTCAGGTCGTACCAGCGACGGGTCCCCTTGAGGTCGACGGTGTGCCGGGCCGTGCTGACCGCGGGCACGGTGTACGTCTGCGCGGCACCGCCGTACCCGTTGGTGACGGTGAGTCGGACGGCCGCCGACGTCGGGTTCAGCAGGGTGAGTTGGAGGTTGCCGGTGCTCGCGTCGTGGCGCGCGGTCACCTCGGGGCCCGCGGTCTTGTTGTCGCCCTGGAAGGAACGCAGGAAACCGTTCGGGCCGTGCACGGTCAGGTCGTAACGGCCCTTGGAGTACTGCGAGTTCCAGCTGTCCGCGATCGACTTCCCGGCCTCTGCCGTGTACGTCCAGGGGCCGTCGCCGCGGCTGAGCGAGCGGACCTGGAAGGCGGCTCCGGCCTGCTCGCCGCCGCTGAAGGTGAGCCGGTACTTGCCGGTCGCGAGGTCGGCCACGCCGTCGACGTACGGGGCGTAGGCGAGCGGGCGGCTGGGGCGGGAGCCGGCCTCCTGGCGGGGCAACTCGCCCTGTGCGGGCGGCTTCGGGACGTAGCTGGGGTGACGGTCGCGGTCCGGCGGCGCGTAGCCGGAGGTGTCGGGCAGCTCGGCCGGGTCGGTCACCTTGAGGGAGAAGTCGAAGGCCGAGGTGAGGTCGCCGCAGATGGCGCGGCGCCACGGCGAGATGTTGGTCTCCTCCACCCCGAACCGCTGCTCCATGAACCGCAGGATCGAGGTGTGGTCGAAGGTCTCCGAGCACACGTAGCCGCCGGTGGACCAGGGCGACACGACGACCATGGGGACGCGCTGGCCGAGCCCATAGGGGCCGGCGGCGCGCGTTCCACCGGGGTAGTAGTCGAGCTTGGTGTCGACGGTGGACAGGCCCTGGTCCGCGGACGCCGGCGGGTAGGGCGGCACGACGTGGTCGAAGTAGCCGTCGTTCTCGTCGTAGGTGACGAACAGCGCGGTCTTGCTCCACACGTCGGGGTTCGAGGTGAGGGCGTCGAGGACCTGGGAGATGTACCAGGCGCCGTAGTTCGCGGGCCAGTTGGGGTGCTCGGAGAACGCCTCGGGTGCGGCGATCCAGGAGATCTGCGGGAGCTTGCCGGCCTTCACGTCGGCCTTGAGGACGTCGAAGTAGCCGTCGCCCTCCTTGGCGTTGGTGCCGGTGCGCGCCTTGTCGAAGAGCGGGTCACCGGGCTTGGCGTTGCGGAAGTTGTTGAAGTAGAGGAGCGAGTTGTCGCCGTAATTGCCGCGGTAGGCGTCGTCGATCCAGCCCCAGCCGCCGCCGGCGTCGAGGCCGTCGCCGATGTCCTGGTAGATCTTCCAGGAGACGCCCGCCTTCTCCAGGCGCTCGGCGTACGTCGTCCAGCCGTAGCCCGCCTCCTCGTTGCCGAGGACGGGGCCGCCGCCGGTGCCGTCGTTGCCGACGTAACCGCTCAGCATGTAGTAGCGGTTGGGGTCGGTCGCGCCCATGAACGAGCAGTGGTAGTCGTCGCAGACGGTGAACCGGTCGGCGAGGGCGTGGTGGAAGGGGATGTCGTCCCGGTTCAGGTACGCCATCGTGCCCGTGCTCTTGGCGGCGATCCAGTTGTCGTACCTGCCGGCGGCGAAGGCGCTGTGGCCGCCGGCCCAGTCGTGGTCGAGGCCCGCGATGAACTTCATGCCGAGGTCGTCGGCGTCCGGGTGGTAGGGCAGGGTCTCCTTGCCGGCGCTGGACTGGTGCCAGACCGGCTTGCCGCTGGGCAGGGTGACCGGGCGCGGGTCACCGAAGCCGCGGACGCCCTTCAGAGTGCCGAAGTAGTGGTCGAAGGACCGGTTCTCCTGCATGAGCACCACGATGTGCTCGATGTCCCGGACGGTGCCGCTGCGGCGGGCAGCGGGGATGGCGGCCGCGCGGTCGATGGAGCCGTTCAGCGCCGTGACGGCGGCGGTGGCTCCGGCTATCTGCAGGAAGCGGCGCCGGTTGAATGCGGTCATGGGTGGGGGGTTCTCCTGTTCTGCGGTGGTGACAAGTCGGGCCGTCGTGCGAGAAGCAGGGGAAGGACATCACCGATGTCGTCGGCGCCGACCGGCAGTTCAAGAGACGCCCACGTCAAGCCGTCCGACAGGCCCTGCGCGCAGTCCGGCATGTGCTCGTCCTTCGGCGAGAGAGAGCAGGTCGAGATCGTTCTTACGCGAATCGACAGACATGATCAAGGTGCTGCGCCAACACGACGAGGCGGGAAACCGTCGCGGAGTTGAACAGGCTCCTGCCGCCGAGGCGCCTCAGGTGTCGGTCTCGTCGGCGCGGCGACGCGAGGCGTCGACGACCTGCTGCAGGGCGGCGACATGGGTCTCCAGGGCGCCGCGGCCCGCGTCGCTCAAACTCACCCAGGTTCGCGGCCGCTTGCCGACGTAGCCCTTCTTGACGTCGACGTACCCCTTCGCCTCCAACGTGCTGACCTGCTTGGACAGGGCGGACGCCGAGACGCCGGCCTCCTCGCGGAGCCAGCCGAACTCGGCCCAGTCCACGCCCGCCAGCAGCGACACGATCGTCAGCCGCGTCGGGTCGAGGAGGACGGCGTCGTACTCAAATGTGGCCATTGAGGGCGCTTCCCGCGGTGTGCCGCTCGCGCGTCGCCGTCGACGCCAGTGCGCGCTGCATCCGTCCACCGAAGAAGATCAGCGCGCCGCCCAGCACCACGCCGAGCGCCGTCCGCCAGTACGGGACGTGCACGCCGAGGTCCGGCTGGAGCAGGGCGACCGCGATGCCGAGCGCGAGGGCCGCGAGGAGCACCACCCGCGAGATCAGGGCGAAGCGGCCGGAGATCTCACTCCGGCGCAGCCGCGCACGCTGTCCGAGCAGCGCCGAGCCGCGGCGGGTGTTGAGCAGGACGTAATAGGCGATGGCCAGCGCCGAGAAGGCGGGCGTGGTCCAGCCGGCCACATCGGAACCGAAGAAGTCGGGGGCGGCGAGCACCGCGAAGGTCAGGACGCCGAACACCATGTCCACCCAGCGTGCCGTGCCGGTGCCGTCGTGGGCCTGGGCGCGGCGTTGCTCGATGCCGTGCAGCGCCTGGGCCGCCTTGGCGGCCTCGTCGGGTGCGGGCTCATGGGACTTGTGAGGCTCGGACATGGGGACCTCCATCGATGTGCGCCAACAGAACTTGTTTCCTGAGAGGAAAGTAGTTTCTCGGGCGTCGGTCGTCAAGCGATGGGCGCTCACCCCTGCGGGCCTCGTTCGTCCCTGACGTTTCGCATTTCGGCGAACCGGCCATGCCGGCCCGTACGCGAGCCGCACCGTAGCGGCAGGTGCACACCTGTCCGGTTCGCTGACCGAGGAGGTCGCGTGCGACGTCAAGCGAGTACGACATGGGCTGGAGCAAGCACGAGTACGCCCGCCTCGACCTCACTCTGTGGGGTGCGCTGAAGTCCCTGCCCCGCCTGGAGGGACACACCATCACCCTTGCGTGGGGCAGGGCATCGCGGCCACGCTGAAGCTGCTCGCGGTCAACGCCGCCCTGCACGCGGTGCTCGCGGCGGGTGCCGATGTGCGCGGCCTGCGCGCCACACTGCCCGCGGGGGCCCTGCTCGTGGCCGTCAGCAGCGTCAACGCCGTCCTGGCATCGTGGTCGACCTCGGTCGCGGGAAGCCTGGAGCCCAAGGTCGAACGGGCCGCGGCGGAGCAGTACTTGGCGGGCCGCGAGCGCGTCGAGATGGCGGCGATCGAGGACGGCGCGTTCCGTGAGTTGATCGACCGGGCGCAGTACGGGGCCAACGAGGCGCGGCACATGATCGGTTCCAGTGTCGCTGCGATCAACAGTGTGTTCTCGCTGATCGCCTCCGGCGGGGTACTGCTCGCGCTCAACCCGGTGCTGCTGCCGATGCTGGTGCTGATCGTGGCGCCGCGGGGCTGGGGCGTGATGCGGGTGGCCCAGCAGCGGTACCTCTCGACCATGACCTGGATCGAGCACCTGCGGGCGAGCCGCGTGCTGTCCAGCCTCCTCACCTCGGTCACGGCCGCGTTGGAGGTGCGCGTCCATGGCGTGGGCGGCTTCCTGCTGCGGCCCTTCCACCGGATGTCGCACACCGCCGAGTCCGAGCAGGAGCGTCTGGCCAAGGACAAGGCCCGTACCGAACTGGCCGCCTCCGCCCTCCAGGGGGTCGGCTATCTGCTGACCTTTCTGCTGATGATCGGCCTGTGCCTGTCGGGGCGTATGAGCGTGGCCGCCTTCGGCACCGCCGCCATGGCGCTCAACTCGGGCTCCGCCGGGATCGGCGCCCTGGTCAACACCATGAGCCAACTCCACGAGCAGTCCCTGTACGTCCACGACCTGGCCGACTTCCTCGTGAAGGCCGGCGACTGGGCCATCCCGGACGGCGGCCTCCCCCTCCCCGACCGGCCCCGGTCCATCCGCCTGGACGGGGTCGGCTTCCGCTATCCCGGCCGCGACGAGCCGGCGCTCTCGGATGTCCCCTTCACCATCCCCCTGGGCAGCGTCATCGCGCTGGTCGGACCCAACGGCTCCGGAAAGTCGACCCTGGTCCGCCTTGTTGTGCGGACTTCATCTGCCCGGGGAGGGGCGCATCCACTGGGACGACATCGATATCGCCGAAGCCGACCGGGCGCAGCTGTTCGCCCACGTCAGCCTGCTCACGCAGAGCTCCGAACGCTGGCCGTTCACGGCCGCGGCGAACATTCGCATCGGCCAGCCAGACCGCGAAACCCTCGACGACGAGCTGCACACCTCGGCCTAGTACGCGGGCGCGGACCGTGACATCGCGGCGCTCCCCCGCGGCATGAACACGCTGCTGGGCAAGGAGTTCCGTGGCGGAAGCGATCTCTCCGGCGGCCAGTGGCAGAAGACCGGTCTGGCTCGCGCGCACTCCCGGGACGCCTG
The DNA here is from genome assembly GCF_040295505.1 of Streptomyces sp. NPDC002790. Lineage (NCBI taxonomy): Bacteria > Bacillati > Actinomycetota > Actinomycetes > Kitasatosporales > Streptomycetaceae > Streptomyces > Streptomyces sp. NPDC002790. Next base: position 28,533 of record NZ_JBEOVM010000026.1, read on the forward strand.
CATGATCATCGTGGACGAGCCGACGTCGGCGCTCGACCCGGACGCCGAGCAGCGTGCCTTCGACCAGATCCTCGGGCTCGCGGGACCGGACCGCATCATCGTCCTGGTCACGCACCGGATGGCCGCGGTCCGGCATGCCGACCGCATCTTCGTCCTGCACGAGGGCCGCCTGATCGAGCAGGGCAGTCACGCCGAACCGTTCGCCGCCGAGCCCATGAGCCGCTATGCACGGATGTACCGGCTCCAGGCGGAACAGTACGAACACCTCCCCCACCGCCCCGGCTGACGTCGAGTCAGGCCCGGTCCGTACCGCCATCCGCCGCCAGGCGCGTGAGCCACTCACGCAGCAGGCTCTGCTCGGCCTCGCTGAGGACATCCACCTTGCCGGTGCCGGTGCCGGTGTCCCTATCGGGCAGCGCGGCGCGCAGGGCTCGGGCGGCCGGGGCAGGGCCGGACTCCGCGGCGGAGAAGACGGGTTCGGCGCGGGTGACGGCAGCGATCATGGATTCGCGCAGGACGGTCAGCAGCGCCGGGTCGCGGCGTTCCGCCGGGGTGGCCTGCCAGGTGATGACGGCGCCCTGACCGGTGGCCTGGATGATCTGCGCCGCCAGCTCCTCGTCGACCCGCAGCCATCCCGCGGCGGCGAGCCTGCGGACCCGGCCGTGGAGGATCTCCAGGCCCGCGTGGTGCGCCACGTCCGCCTCCCGGCCGGTGGACCTGTTCATCACCGCGTACAGCTCGGGGCGCGAGACCCCGAACTCCACGACCATGTCCCAGCCGCGTCGCAACTCCTCCACCGGATCCTGCGGCGCGGGGTCGAGGTGTGCGCGCTTGCTCTCCAGGAACTGGTCGTAGCCGTGCTCGGCGACCGCTTCCAGGAGTCCGTCCTTGTCCCCGAAGAGCCGGTAGATCGCCGGCGGCTGCATCCCGGCCGCGGCGGCGACCGCGCGGGTGCTCACCGCGTCCGGCCCTCCGCGCTCCAGCAGCTCGACGGCCGCTTCGACGATGCGGGTGCGGGGGCTATCTGCGGTGTCACGAGGAGGCATATATCAACGATATCGACTTTTTGCTTCCATCGCTATTTCCAGTGTTACCGTGGCAGTGATTCCACCGGAAACGCCATCGGAAGCATCACCGGCAACAACATTTGGGAGACCCCTGTGATCATCGTGACCGGAGCCACCGGAAAGCTCGGCCGCCGCATCGTCGAGCGCCTCCTGGACCGCGTCCCCGCCGAGCGCGTCGGCGTCAGCGTCCGCGACCCCCGCAAGGCCCAGGACTTCGCCGACCGCGACGTCCGCGTGCGACAGGGCAGCTTCGACGACCCCGGCTCCCTCGTGCACGCCTTCGAAGGCGCCGAGCAGCTGCTTCTCGTCTCCCTCGACCGCATCGGCGAGGAGTGCGTCGCAGGCCACCGCACCGCCATCGACGCCGCCGTGAAGGCCGGCGTCGGCCGCATCCTCTACACCAGCCAGATGGGCGCCGCCCACGACTCGCTCTTCCAGTCGTGCCGCGACCACGCGAGGACCGAGGACCTGCTGCGCGCCACCGGCCTGCCCTGGACCTCGCTGCGCAACGGCTTCTACGCCGCCAGCGCCCTGCAATTCCTGGAGCCCGCCCGCCACAGCGGCGACGTAGCGCTGCCCGCGGACGGCCCCGTCGCGTGGACCGGCCACGACGACCTCGCCGAGGCCACCGCCGCGATCCTCACCGACGAGGGCCGCTTCGAGGGGCCCACCCCGCCGCTCACCGGTCCGGCGGCGCTCGACTTCGACGCTGTCGCCGGGCTCGCGTCCCGGGCCGCCGGACGCCCCTTCACGCGCACCGTCGTCCCGGACGACACCTTCCGTGAGCAGTCCCTGGCGCACGGCGCGCCCGCTCCGATGGTCGACCTGATGCTGAGCATCTTCGCGGCGGCGCGGGGCGGCGAGTTCAGCGCCGTCGACCCGACGCTCCCCGAGCTGCTCGGCCGTCGGCCCGCGGACTTCCGCACCCTGCTGGACGGTGCCTGGGCCGAATAGAACCGCGGGAGTGCAACGGCGACCCGAGCGCGCACAACGCGGCATCACTCAATCAACATAAGTAAAATGCGCACCAGTTGAGAGCCCTCGGGACCGACACCGATATAAGGAGTCGTTCATGCGCGCACGACACCGTGCCGCTCTGGTCGCCACTCTGGCCGCCGCGTTGATCGCCCTGCTCGCCGGCCTGGTCAGCGCGACACAGGCCACCGCGGAGAAGTCCGCACCGGCCTCCGCGCAGAAGCCGGCGCAGGCCGCGGCCGCATCGAGCACCTTCCGCAATCCGCTCAACACCGGCCCGGACCCGTTCCTTTCCTACGCGAACGGGGCCTACCACCTCACCACCACCCAGGGCGGCGGCATCAAGATGTGGAGCTCGCCCTCCCTGGCCACGCTGCTCGACGCCGACCCGAAGACGGTGTGGACGGACACCGACACCTCGCGGAGCCAGCACATCTGGGCGCCGGAGTTCTACCGCTCCGGCGAGCGCTGGTACATGTACTACACGGCCGACGACGGCACGGACGAGCACCACCGCCTCTACGTCCTGGAGTCGGCGGGTGACGATCCCACGGGCCCGTACCACTTCAAGGCGAAGCTCACCCCGCCCAACCACAAAGACGACTTCGCGATCGACCCGGGCATCCTCCAGCGCGACGGCAAGCTCTATCTCGCGTACAGCGGCATCAACCAGTACCAGCACAACGGCCTCAACATCGCGCCGATGTCGAACCCGTACACCGTCTCGGGCGACGCGGTCGCCATCGACGGCGCGGGCGGCTGCCCGGAGGTCCGCGAGGGCCCGGAGTTCCTCAACCGCAACGGCCGTACGTGGATGACGTATTCGACCTGCGACACGGGCAAGCCCGACTACCAGGTATGGATGATGTCCCTTGCGGACGGCGCCGATCCGCTGGTTCCCGGCAACTGGAAGCAGCACGACGGGCCGGTCTTCAAGCGCGCCGACGACCGCGGTGTGTTCGGCCCCGGCCACCACGCCTTCTTCAAGTCCCCCGACGGCAAGGAGGACTGGCTGATCTACCACGCCAAGACCACGTCGACGAACACCTACAGCAACCGCACGACCCGCGCCCAGAAGATCAGTTGGAACGCGGACGGCAGCCCGAACCTCGGCACACCACTCGCCCTCGGCGCCACCCAGGACCTGCCCTCCGGCGACCCCGGTTCGGGCAACCACTGGATCAACGACGACAGCCGCTCCAGCGGATCCGGCTCCGTCAAGTACACCGGCACGTGGAACTCCGGTGCGGGCTGCGCGGCGCAGTGCTTCTGGGGCGACGACCACTGGAGCGACAAGGCGGGCAACACCGCGACGTACTCCTTCACCGGCACCCGGATCGCCCTGCTGTCCGTGCAGGACACGGGCAACGGCATCGCCGCGATCAGCGTCGACGGCGGCCCCGAGCAGCGCGTCGACTTCTACGGCGCCATCCGCACCGGCGAAACCCTCCAGTACCTCAGCCCCCGCCTCGCGAACGGCCCGCACACACTCCGGGTCCGGGTGACCGGCGACCGGAGCGCGTCCTCTTCGGGCTCGTTCGTGAGCGTGGACCGGGCGGAGGTCTATACGGACTGAGGCCCGGCCTTCGGGACAAGCGCCTACCCCGCGGTCCTCACGCCTCGTCCCGGCCGAGGAAGAAGTTCCCTCCGGCGGCGGCCGCAAGGTCGGGGCCGAGGGCGGCCGCCGGGGTGTGGGCGCCGGGCACGCCTTCGCCGCGGGCGAGCCGCGCGGCCGCTTCGGCGGCGACTGCGGCCGTGTAGTCCATGGCATCGTCGGCGCGCAGCCAGCCTTCGCGGCGGGTGCCGTCGGACCAGTCGACGACCGCGTGCCCCCAGGAGTGCCGCCGGGGACGGGGCGCCGCCTTGATCCTCATGCCTGCCATGCGTTGGACCGCGAAGCGCCGCACGGCCGGGATGGACAGCAGCCTTCCAGCCAGGGGCAGCACGGCCCGCGCGACGGGTGACGTCGGGGCCAGGGCCGTGGTGACGGTGACGTCGGGCGCCCCACTGGATCGGTACGCGGCCAGCAGCTCTCCCGAGGGGGCACCCGCGGACTTGACGGACTCCCCGTCGGGTGGCACAAGCACCTGTGGCGCCGCGCCCAGCCTCGTCCCGACCATGCGGCCACGGCTGTACGCCCGCCCGCCGGTCGTCAGGGCGTCGACGATCGAGGCCGCGAAGGCGGCGCCGACGACACCTCCGTCGAGGGCCACGGAGCCCAGCGCGTCGACCCGTACGCGATCCGGGGTGGGACGTCCCTCGCACAGTTTCACCACGACGGCCTCGGTCGCCAGGACGCCGAACCCGGCGCCCGTGATCAGCGTGCTGCCGGCTTCCACGGCGTCCTGGTGCAGGCCGAACAGCCGGGGCAGCGAGGTCAGGTCCGCCGCGAGGTCCAGATAGTGCCCACCGGGCAGGCAGGCACGAGCCACCGTGGTCGCCGTGTCGGCGTAGTCGCCGATGGTGTTGACGACGACGGAGGGCCGCCGCCGGGTGATCTCGGCGGCGATGCTGTCGGCACCGTCGGCGACGACCGTCCTCGCGTCGTGGTCGGCGGCGGCCTCGCGCAGCCGGTCGCCGTCACGCCCGACCAGCACCGGGTCGATCCCTTGCGCGACGAGACGCGCGGTGACGTCGCGTCCGATTCGGCCGGTGGCCCCCAGGATCCAGACCTCACCGGGGCCTTCGTGGCTCGCGTGGATCGTGGTGTCGGCCATGGGAGAACTCCTCTTCACGGCGGGGCCGGCCGGCGCGCTCGGGAAGTGGCACGCCCGGACCGACCGATGTCTCACTGTGTCATCACCGACTCTAGCACCGACGACACAGTGAGACATCGATTGCTATGCTCCGACCATGGCCAGATGGGATCCCGGCACGCAGGAGCGCCTGACGAAGGCAGCGCTCGAGCTCTTCACGGAGCGCGGATACGACGGCGTGACCGTGACGCACATCGCCGAGCGGGCCGGGATCACCCGACGCTCGTACTTTCGCTACTTCCCGGACAAACGCGAGGTGCTCTTCGCGGGTTCGGAGGAACTGCCGCCCGCGGTGGGTGAGGCCGTACGTGCCGTCGATGCGTCAACTCCCCCGCTCGCGGCGGCCTTTGAGGCGCTCACCGCGGTCGGCTCGCTCCTCGTCGAACGCATCGAGAACGCGGCCGAACGCCGTGCGGTCATCGACGCGAGCCCCGAACTCCAGGAGCGCGACCGCACCAAGCTCGCCGAGATTTCCGCCGCGGTCCGTGTCGCACTCGCCCACCGCGGCACGGACGACGGGACCGCACGACTGGTGGCCCAGATCGCGACGGTGACCTTCGAGAACGCCTTCGTACGCTGGGTCGACGCACGCGGCGAAGAAGACTTCGTCACCTGCCTCCACGCGGTGAGCACGTCACTCCGAGACTCGATCACCGCAGAGGCCGAAGCGCGTCCGACGTCAGACCCCCGCCCCCGACACCACCGGTGAGTCCGTCCGGTCAGCCACCGAACCGTCCGTCGCCGTCTTCGGGATCGGCTGGTCGTGGCGGAGGGACTTCCAGACCTGGTGTGAGGCCTTTTCGAGGGGCAGGACGCGGCCCGCGTCCTGCGTGTCGTAGGTGACCGGAAGTGTGGCCATGTGGGTGCGGTCGGGGCTGATGCCCTTCAACTCCTTGGCGAGGCCGAGGAGTTTGTCGGCGGAGGCCAGTTCGGAGTCCGCGCTGATGGTCTTCGTCGCCGTGTCCGCGAGGGCGTAGGACTTGCTCGGGCTGCCGAGCGGGTCGACCGTGTCGGCCCGGTGGATCAGGGCCTTGATGAACGCCTGTTGGAGCTGGATGCGGCCCAGGTCGCTGCCGTCGCCCACGCCGTGCCGGGTGCGGACGAGCGCGAGCGCGTCCTTGCCCTTCAGGCGGTGCTTTCCGGAGTCCAGGGAGAGGCCGCTGTTGCTGTCGTGGATGGCGTTGCGGGTGGTGATGTCCACGCCGCCGAGTTCGTCGATCAGTTTTTGGAAGCCCTTGAAGTCGACTTCGAGGTAGTGGTCCATGCGGACGCCCGACATCTTCTCGACCGTCTTCACGGTGCAGGCGGGCCCGCCCAGCGCGTACGAGGAGTTGAACACGGCCTTGTGGGCCGCTTGGACGTCGCCGTGCGAGGTCTTGCAGGTGTGGCGGTCGACCTCGGTGTCGCGCGGGATGCTGACGACCGATGCCTTCTTGTGGGTCTTGTCGACGTGCAGGACCATCGCCGTGTCCGCGCGGGCGCCCATGACGCCGCTGCCGTACTCGCCGTGGGTTCCCGCCCGGGAGTCGGAGCCGAGCAGGAGGATGTTCATCGCGCCGCCGTCGCGCTGTTCGTCCGGGCGGTTGGAGCCGAGGGCGGCGTCCACGTCCGTGCCCTTGATGTTGCCGTTGAGGTGCTGCCAGGCGTAGGCCACGCCGCCGCCACCGACCAGGGTCAGACCCAGGGCGCCACCCGCGATCCAGCGCAGCGCGCGCTTGCGCTTGCGGTGCCGGGAGCGGCGCAGTCGGGCGGGGCCGTAGGCGGGCACTGCGGGCGCCGCGGGTTCGTCCGCCGGGTGCGCCTGGTGCTCGTTCCCGCTCTCGTGCGGCATGGGGAATTCCTCACTGATGGTGCTACGTGCTAGGTGCTGCTCGGTGCTCGCTGACCAGTGGCTCAGTAAGCGGAGTCGACGTTGTCGATGGAGCCGTAGCGGTCGGCGGCGTAGTTGGCGGCCGCGGTGATGTTGGCGACCGGGTCCGTCAGGTCGTTGGCCGTGCCGCCGACGTGGTACCGGTCGAAGGTGGGCTGGATAACCTGGAGCAGGCCCTTGGACGGGATGCCGTTCTGGGCGTTGACGTCCCAGCCGTTCTCGGCGTTCGGGTTGCCGGAGGACTCGCGCATGATGTTGCGGTGCAGGCCCTCGTACGAACCCGGGATGCCCTTGGACTTCATGATGTCGAGGGACTCACGGATCCAGCCGTCGAGGTTGTTGGAGTACGTCTTGGCGGGCGCCGCGGTCTTGGTCGTGGTGGCGGGCTTGGCGGGCGCGGTGTGCTCGGCCGCCTGCGCCGGAGACGACGGGACCAGGGTGAGTGCCGCGGCGGCGGCAGCCGCCGTGGCGACCCCGGCGACGGACATCCTGCGGACGCGGTCGGTGTGGCTGGCGGCGCGGGCAGGCATCGGGGCAAAGGCAAAGGGCATGAGCATGAGAGGGGAACTCCAACGGTTCTACGGGGGCGACACGAAGTGCGTCGTGCGCGATGAGCCGGTTCCAGTGCTTGCCGGACACTCCGGCCGGCCCCGGCTGCTGGGGACTCACTCAGGGGTAGCGGCGAGCGGCTCCGGGACGCAAAGGTGTGACGTACTACCCGGGTACGCAGAACCGGCGGATCGGACACTTCGGACAGGCCCCGGGTGGCGGCCTCGCACGCCGGCCGGGATTACTACCGCGCTTAGCATGTGCCGTGGCTCATATGGGTGGGCTCACAGCCGGAGCGGCCCGCCGGGCCTGTTTGCCACCAGCTTCGGTGGCGGCCGGCGACTCCCGGCGTTCACACCACTTCCACCTCGGCGTGTACAACCAGTCACCTCCCTCAGCGGTCTGCTGTGATGACGCTGCGCCGCATTCCGCAGGGAATCCCGGCGCACCGGCACCACGGCGACAGGACAACGGGAGTGTGTGTGAACAGCATGAGACGGCAACGGTTGCTCGCGGCGTGCGCGACGGCGCTGGCGGTGACGGGAGGGACGCTGCTGGTCGCGGGACCGGCGCAGTCCGAACCCCGGGCCGCGGCGCCCCGCGCGGGTGACTTCGACGGCGACGGCTTCGGCGACCTCGCGGTGGGCGCGCCGGAGGGGACGATCGCCGGGTTCGCGAAGGCCGGCTACGTCTCGGTGGCGTACGGCACCGCTCAGGGCGTGCGCACCACTCGCCACAAGGGCATCACCCAGCGCACCGCGGGCATCCCCGGCACCCCGGAGGCGGGCGACCGGTTCGGTTCGGCGACGGCCGTCGGGGACGTGGACGGCGACGGGTACGCGGACCTGGTCATCGGAGCGGGCGGGGAGGCGATCGGCTCCGTCAAGGGCGCCGGTTCGGTCACCGTCGTCTTCGGCGCGAAGGGCGGGCTCAGCGCGGACGCGATCGCCTTCCACGCCCCGACCCCGACGGCCCGTCAGGCCTTCGGCGACCAGCTGGCCGTCGGCGACTTCGACCACGACGGCCGCGCCGACATCGCGGTCGCGGCCGGGACGAAGGTGCAGGTGGTGAAGGGCGCAGCCAAGCTCCGCGACACCCCGACGCCTGCCATGAAGGCCCTCACCCCGCCCGGCGGCGGCGCCGGTACCGGCCAGATCGCGGCGGCCGACGTCAACGGCGACGGCTACACCGACCTCGCCACCGTCGCCTACATGGACGACGCGGCCGACGAGGGCACCCTCGGTGTCCTTGCCGGGTCGGCCGGCGGCCTCACCGGCACGACGCTGGGCAAGACGGGCCTGCCGTTCGCCGGGTACAGCATCGTCGCCGGTGATGTCACCGGCGACGGCAAGGACGACATCGTCGTGGACACCGGCTTCTCGGACGGCCCGGACGACTTCCTGCTGCGCATGTTCCCGGGCACCGCTTCGGGGATGGGCAAGGGCGTCGCGTACGGAGGTCAGGCGCAGCCCGGCGACGCCGGTGTCCTCGCCGACCTCGACGGCGACGGCCACGCCGACCTCGTCACCGCCGACACCACCGCGACCGACCCGGACGGCTTCAACAACGCGGGGGCGGTCACGGTCGTGCCCGGCGCCGACTCCGGCCTCGACGCGCGGGGCGCACACACCATCACCCTGGCCACGCCCGGTGTGACCGGCTCCAGCGAGGGCAACGACCTCTTTGGCTCCGCGGTGGCCGCCGGTGACTACGACGCGGACGGCACGGCCGACCTCACCGTCGGCGCACCCGGCAAGTACCTCGGCACCGGCGCGGTCAGCGTCATCCCCGGCTCGGCGGACGGCCCGACCGGAAAGGGCTCGATCCTCTTCACCCCCGAGGACCTGGACCACCCGGCGGCCAAGGCCCGCTTCGGCTCGTCCCTGGGCGCGACGACGCGACGCTGACGCCACCACGGATCGGTCCGGAGGATCCTCACCTCGCCCGCCGAGGCCTCACGGTGTGTGCCTCGGCGTGGGTGCCTCGGCGTGGGTGCCTCGGTGTGGGCGGCGGCCGGTCGCCAGCTCCCGCCCCGCGCCTACCGAAAGCCGAGGTCCGGATCCGTGCCGGTCAGCTCGCCACAGGCGACCCACAGGCGGGCGGCCACGTCCCGGTCGGTCATGTGCGCCGGGACGGGCTCACGCCGCGGTGTGCCGCGCAGTCCGAAGACCCGCGGCCCCCACAGCTGCCCTCCCTCCACCTCCGGATCGAGGACCGCGCGCACGACGGGCCGGGCTCCGGCCTCCTTGCCCTGCACCAGGAGTGCGGCGGGCAGGGCGCGCAGCCGCTCGCCGGGTGTCGTCACGGATACCGGCGGTCGGGACGGGGTGAGGGAGTCCAGGGCGCCGCCGGGGTGGGCCACCACGCTGAGGACGGTGCTGTTGGTGGCTCGCAGGCGGCGGTCGAGTTCGAAGCCGAAAGACATCTGGGCGAGTTTCGAGCGGCCGTAGGTGCGCTTGGGCCGGTAGTCCCGGGTCGATTGCAGATCGTCGAGGTCCAGTCGCTCGGAGCGCGCCGCGAAGCTGCCCACCGTCACGACGCGGCCCGCGGGCGCCGCCGAGAGGAGCGGGGCCAGCCACTGGGTCAGTGCGAAGTGGCCGAGGTGGTTGGTGGCGAACATGAGCTCGTGGCCGTCGGCGGTTTCCCTGCGGGGCGGGTCGTCGAGCGCGACGCCCGCGTTGTGGACCACCGCGTCGAGGCGGTCGAGGTCCAGCCTGTCCACGGCGGACTTGAGGGATGTCAGGTCGGCGAGGTCCAGTGCGAGGTGACTCGTGTGTGCGTCGGGGACGCACGAGCGGATCGAGGCCATGGCGGCGTCGGCCTTGGCCCGGTCACGGCTGCCGAGGACGACGTGGGCGCCGGTGGCGGCGAGCTGCTCGGCGGTGAAGTAGCCGATCCCGGCGTTTCCCCCGGTGACCAGGAAGGTGCGGCCATCGGCGGACGGCAGTCGGTGGACGTCCCACGGTCGGTGCTGGGATGCGGATGACACGGTGTCGGGCTCCTTGCGGTCCGGGGCGGTGTGCTCTGGGGAAGCACCCATGCGTCCAGACTGACAGGCGCTACCGACATATCGCCGACAGGTCTCCGACAGTCCGCGGGCCCGGACTTCGACGTCAACCGCACGGTAGGTGCTCGGTCGACGTCGCGGTCGGGGCCCGCGGAGTTGCCGATACGTAGGCGCTCAGCCCGCGACCTCGGCCCGACGATCCTCCGAGTCCGCACCGGCCTCCGCCTCGGCCGGTACGGACTGCGGGCCCGTACCGGTCCGGCGGCGGACGGCGAGGACGTAGACCACCGTGAGCAGCGCCAGCCAGACCGCACCGACCTCGAGCGCCACGCGCGTGCTCTCGTGGACGCCGAGCAGGACCAGCACGGCGGCCATGAACACGAGCGTGACGATCTGGGCGTAGGGCCAGAACGGCGCCGGGAACTTCAGGGCCGCGGACTCCTCGGCCGACATCGAGCTGCGGGCCTTCATGTGGGTGAGCATGATCATCACCCAGACGAAGACCGTGGCGAACGTCGCGATCGAGGAGATGATCAGGAAGATCTCGCCGGGCACGACGGCGTTCATCACGACGCCGAAGAGCAGGGCGCCGATCATGACGAGGGTGGTCACCCAGGGCACACCGTTGGCCGTCGTGCGGCGCATCGCGGCGGGGCCGTGGCCGCGCTCGGCGAGTCCGTACATCGTGCGGCCCGCGGCGAAGATGTCGCTGTTGATGGCGGACAGCGCGGCGGTCAGGACGACCACGTTGAGGACGGCGGCCGCGGACTTGAGACCGACCCCGGCGAAGATCTGCACGAAGGGGCTGCCCGAGTCGTCGATCTGCTGCCAGGGGGTGATCGACATGATCACGGCGAGGGTCAGGACGTAGAACAGGATGATGCGCAGCGGGATCGAGTTGACCGCGCCCGGGATCGTCTTCTCCGGGGACTGCGCCTCGCCGGCCGTGACGCCGATGATCTCGGTGCCGCCGAAGGCGAACATGACGATGGCGAAGGAGATCACGAAGCCGTCGATGCCACCCGCGAAGAAGCCGCCGTGGCTCCAGAGGTTGTCGAAGCCGACGTGGACGTGGCCGCTGCCGAGACCGAACGCGATGACCGCGATGCCGACGAGGATCATCGCGACGATGGCGACGATCTTCACGAGGGAGAGCCAGAACTCCAGCTCACCGAAGACCTTGACGCTGACGAGGTTGAGCGCGCCGACGATGACGACGGCGGCAAGCACCCAGATCCAGCGGGGCACGTCCGGGAACCAGAAGCCCATGTAGACGCCGATGGCGGTGACGTCGGCGACGGCCACGATGACCATCTCGAAGGCGTACGTCCAGCCGGTGACAAAGCCGGCCAGTGGCCCGAGGTACCGGTTCGCGTACTCGCCGAAGGAGCCGGCCGTGGGCGAGGCCACGGCCATCTCACCCAGGGATCTCAGGACGAGGAAGACGGCGGCGCCGCCGATCAGATAGGCGAGCAGGACGGCCGGGCCGCCCGCCTGGATGGACTCGGAGGAGCCGTAGAACAGCCCCGTGCCGATGGCGGAGCCGAGCGCGATGAAGCGGATGTGCCGCGAGTTGAGCCCACGGCTCAGGCCGGCCTTTTCGGTACGCAAACGAGTGTCTCCCTCTTCGGGGCGGGGCCGACGGACGTTCCGGATGACCTGTCGTCCTGGCTCCCAATGACGAACGGCAGCCTGTATATTCCTGTATATACAGGTCCGTCAAGAGGTGGTCCGATGAGTGAACACACGAGCAGTCCCGAACGACCCCCGGAACCACGTCGAGCGCGTCCCCGACAGTGGGACGCGCTCTGGACATCCTGCTGTACCCCGTCGGCCGACCTGGCCTGGTGCAAGCGGACACTCTAGCCGGTGACCTGCGCCTTTCGCGCTCGCGGGCCTACCACGGCAGGGTCAGTGCGTGGCGAACGCCCCTTCGAGGCGGTAGCGGGTGCCTGGATGGAGCAGCCGCGCGATGCTCACGAGGGCGTCCCGCGACCAGGTGCGGCGCTGGATCAGCAGACACGGCTCGGCCGGGCCGACGTCGAGGATCGCGCACTCCTCCGGCGAGGCCAGGACCGCTTCCACGATGTGCTCGCCGCGGCCGAGCGGCGCGACCTTCGACAGGAACGTGGACGGCGTCTGCAGCGTGAAGTCCTGCTCCAGGTAGCCGGGCGCGAAGGCCGGGTTGACGTACCGGTCCTCCAACTGGAGCGGCACCCCGTCCTCGTAGTGCACGACCTGTGAGCGGAAGACCGGCCGGCCCTTGCCGAGGCCGAGGTGAGCGCCGGTCCGCTCGTCGGCCTCCTCCTCGCCCAGGGACAGCACGCGGGCCGAGTAGCGGTGGCCGCGGTGGTGCACCTCGTCGGCGATGTTGTGGACCTCCAGGAGCGCGGAGCTGGCTTTGCGTTCGGCAACGAAGCTGCCGACGCCCATGACCCGGCGGATGAGTCCGTCGGCGGCGAGCTCGCGCAGTGCGCGGTTGACCGTCATCCGCGACAGGCCGAGCGCCTCGACGAACTGGCTCTCCGAGGGCAGGGCGTCGTCCTCCTGCCAGTGGCCGTCCCTGATCTGCCGCTCGACGAGCTCCTTGACGCGCTGGTACGCGGGCATGGCGCCGCTCGCGCCCCGCTCGTACCAGCGGGCCAGCTCGGCCTGGTCCACCGTCACATCGCCCACTGTCCTCGCCATCCACTCCCCCGCTACCGGCTTCTGCTGACTACAGCGAATCCTATGGGGGCAGCACGGAGCCGCGGTGCCGCGCTAGCCCGGCACCGCGTCCCGCACGAATCGGCGAAGGTGTGCGCGCACGGCCCGGGGCCGCTCCAGCCAGGGTTCGTGCCCGGCCCCCTCGATGCGTGTCAGCGGAACATCGAGCCGGCGCCCGAGCGATGCGAGAGCCGCTACGGGACGGGGATCATCGGCGCCACCGAGGAGTTCGGTGCGCGCGGGCAGGCACGCGCGCAGCTCGTCCAGACGCTCATCGAGCGGGTCCGCGCGTCCGTCACTGCCGAGTTCGGCGTTCATGGCCCAGTTGACGGGGCGCCGCCGACGGGCGTCCTGAGCGGCCCAGCGGTGCCCGCGTTCGGGCTCGGCGTGGTCGGTGAACCAGGACAGGGTGAGCAGCTCGACCTCCTGCTCCTCCGTGCGGTCCGGCAGCTCTTCCAGCGCTTCGCGCCGCGCCTGCTGTGCCGCGGACATGCGGCGGCCCCGCTCCGCCCGGTACCCGGTGCGCCAGTCACCCACGAACGGCCCGCACATCAGCAGCGTCGCGGCCACCCGGCCGGGGTGTGCCAGGCAGAAGCGGCTCGCCAGGTCGGTGCCGTAGGAGTGCCCGATCAGCACGGCCTGCGGCGCGTGCCACGTGTCGAGCAGCTCGGCGAGGTCGTCGACGTGCCGGGCGAGGGTGTGCCGCCCGCGCCACGGGGAGCGGCCCGTGCCGCGCTGGTCGTAGCGGTACACGGGTGCGAGGTCGCCGATCATGGCGGCGACCTCGCCCAGGTAGTCCGGCAGTCCCGGGCCGCCGTGCAGCAGGACGACGGGCGGTTTGCGGGCCCGGTCGTCCCCCAGCGCTGTCCAGCTCAGCCGGGCCGTGTCGGTCATCGGCGCGAGGCCCTGCGTCTCCATCGAGGTCACCGCGGAGAACCTACCGATCCAACTGACGCTCCGCCAAAGGTTATTGACCTCAATTGACCTCAATCGACCTCAGTCGACCTCAGTCGACCGCGGTGAGGGACACGACCGCCAGCACCCCGTCGACGGCGATGTCGGCCGGGTCCTCGTCGTCCTGGAGCAGGACCGCGTCCAGGCGGTCGAGGTGGACGGAGTCCCGGTGCAGGGTCGCGGTGCCGTCGAGGACGAGCGCCAGGACGCGGGTGCCGGGGGCCGGTTCGAGGCGCGTCGGGCCGTGCTCGATGCGGACGTCGCCCTTCGCCTGGGTACGGCGGAGCATGACGTTGAAGTCGACCAGGGGGCCGCCGAGGAGCCGGCAGTCGGTGGTGGCGTCGCCGGAGAAGGCGAACGGCGCGAAGCGGGTGTCCACGACGTGCTCCGTGCCGTCGACGGTGAGGGCCATGCCAGGGCCCTCTACGACGGTGATGATCCGGTCGACGCCCTCGAACGCCGAGAAGGGCCCGCTGCCGGCGACGTCGGCGAGGCTGATCCGCCACGCGAAGTCGTCCGTGCCGGAGCCCTCGGGGTGCGCCAGAACCTCGGTGGTGACTCCGCCGCCGTTCTTCCACGGTGCGGGGGTTCGCTCGTGGGCGCGCAGGATCTGGGGTGCCATGAAGGTGAGTTGTCCTTTCTTCCGGCCGGCGCCCGGATACCGGCGCCCGGCCGTGTGCCGTGATGCGGACGACCGTACGCGAAGGCGTTGGGTGGAAGTGCCGAACCTCCGGGGCCCCGCAGGACCCCGGAGGTGTGATGTGGAGCGGCCAGGTCAGACCAGGGAGCCGGTGACCGACTCGGCGGCGGCCAGGGCGCGGCCGGAGGCGACGTACTGGACGGCCTCCTCGATCTCCGGCGCAAGCCAGCGGTCGGTGCCGGGGCCCTCGACGGTCTCGCGCAGCCCGTCGCGCACCGCGGCCGTGGCCGGGGCGGGGGTCAGCGGCGCGCGCAGGTCCAGGGCGCGGGCGGCGGTGTAGAGCTCGACGGCGAGGACGCGGCCGAGGCCGTCGATGGCGCGGCGCAGCTTGCGGGCGGCCGACCAGCCCATGGAGACGTGGTCCTCCTGCATGGCGCTGGAGGGGATCGAGTCGACGGAGGCCGGGGTGGCGAGCCGCTTGAGCTCGGAGACGATCGCGGCCTGCGTGTACTGGGCGATCATGTGGCCGGAGTCGACGCCCGGGTCGTCGGCCAGGAAGGCGTTCAGACCGCGGTTGCGGGCCGGGTCGAGGAAGCGGTCGGTGCGGCGCTCGCAGATCGAGGCGACGTCGGCGACGGTGATCGCGAGGAAGTCGAGCACGGCGGCGACCGGGGCGCCGTGGAAGTTGCCGTTGGACTCGACGCGGCCGTCGAGGGTGACGACCGGGTTGTCGACGGCGCTGGCGAGCTCGCGGGAGGCGACCAGTTCGGCGTGTCCGAGGGTGTCGCGGGCGGAGCCGTGGACCTGCGGGGTGCAGCGCAGCGAGTAAGCGTCCTGCACGTAGGTGCAGTCGGGGCCCGCGTGGCTGGCGATGATCCCCGAGTCGGCGAGCAGGGAGCGCAGGTTGCCCGCGCTGTCGCCCTGACCGGGATGCGGGCGCATGGCCTGCAGGTCGGCGGCGAACACGGCGTCGGTGCCGAGCTGGCCCTCGACGCTCATGGCGGCGGAGATGTCGGCGGTGCTCAGCAGGCGGCGCAGGTCGTGGGCGGCGAGGACGAGCATGCCGAGCATGCCGTCGGTGCCGTTGATGAGGGCGAGGCCCTCCTTCTCCTCCAGGACGACCGGCGTGATGCCGGCGGCGGCGAGCGCCTCGCCGGCGGGCTTCTTCTCACCGTCGGCGGTGCGCACGACGCCCTCGCCCATGACGGCGAGCGCGCAGTGCGCGAGCGGGGCCAGGTCGCCGGAGCAGCCGAGCGAGCCGTACTCGTGGACGACCGGGGTGATGCCCGCGTTCAGGAGCGCGGCGTAGGCCTCGGCGGTCTCGGTGCGCACGCCGGTGCGGCCGGTGGCGAGGGTGGACAGACGCAGCAGCATGAGGGCGCGCACGACCTCGCGCTCGACCTCGGGACCCGAACCCGCGGCGTGGGAGCGGACGAGGCTGCGCTGGAGCTGGGCGCGCAGCTCGGTGGGGATGTGCCGGGTGGCCAGGGCGCCGAAGCCCGTGGAGACGCCGTAGTGGGGCTTGACGTCGTCGGCGAGGGCCTTGATGACCTCGCGACTGCGGGCGATCTCCTGGAGGGCCTCGGGGGCGAGGGACACCTGGGCGCCGTGACGGGCAACGGAAACAACTTCGTCGGCCGCGAGGGCACCGACACCAACAACAACGTTCATGCCCCTATGAAGCCGCAGTTGGGCAAGGGTTCGCGAGTCGTGCGACAGGTCTTGTGTCTGGGATCCAAGACGCTTCCTCTGGGATCCCAGACAGATGGTTTGCGACATCCCTGGTCTACGCTCGCCCCATGAGCATCGTCCCGGCCGCCGCGCAGGTCCTGGCCGTCCTGCGCTATCTGGCACGCCAGGCGGCCCCCGTGCCCGCGGCCGCCATCAGCCGGGACGTCGGGCTGCCGCGCTCGACGACGTACCACCTGCTCGACACCCTGGCGGCGGACGGCTTCGTGGTCCATCTGCCGGAGGAGCGGCGCTACGGGCTCGGGGTCAGCGCCTTCGAACTCGCCTCCGGCTACGAGCGCCAGGCCCCGTTCCAGCGCCTGGCCCGCGCTCCGCTCGCCGCGCTCGTCGACCGCACGGGACACAACGCGAACCTCGCCGTGCTGCACGGCCGCGAGGTCATCTACGTCATCGAGGAGCGCGCCCCGGGCCGTCCGCCGTTGATCAGTGAGGTGGGCGTCCGGCTGCCCGCCCACCTGACGGCGAGCGGACGCGCGGTCCTCGCGCTCCTTCCGCCCGCGCAGGTACGGGCGTTGTTCCCCGACCGCTCGGCGTTCGTGCAGCGGCACGGGGCGGGCCCGGCGACGCTCACCGCGCTGCGCACCCTGCTCACCCAGGCACGCCGCCGCGGCTACGCGACGGAGGAGGGTGAGGTCACCCCGGGCCTGTCCTCGGTCGCCGCCCCCGTCCTCGACCACCACGCCCATCCGATCGCCGGGATCGCGGTGACGTTCCCCGAGGAGACGGCCGACGAGGCGGAGCAGCAGCGGATCGCGGGGCATGTGGCGCAGACGGCGCGGGAGTTGACGCGAAGGGTGGGCGGGGCGACACCGCCGCGATGACTTTGGGGCGCCGCCACGGTCAGTACAGACGACGGGCCCGCATGCACGCCCCCTCGACTCTCCATGGAGAACGCCATGCCCCTGGATCTCTTCGCCGGCATCCCTGTCACCGACTACGCCGCCGCGCTCCCCTGGTACGAGCGGTTCTTCGGCGCGGAGCCGTCGTTTCTGCCGAACGACATCGAGGCGGTGTGGGAGGTGGCCGAGCACCGCTACGTCTACATCGTGGAGGACCCCGAGCGGGCCGGGCACGCCCTGGTGCTGTCGTTCGTCGACGACCTCGACACCCGGGTCGACGCGATCGCGCGGCGCGGCATCGAGGCCACGAAGCGCGAGACATACGACGGCGGCGTGACCAAGGTGAGCTACCGGGACGCGGACGGCAACGAGATCAGCCTCGGCGGCGGGGCGGCCTGACGCTCCCGGAGTGCGCGGCGCGCCCTCACCACCGATGCACCCCGAGGCCGTCGCGGCCCGGCGCGAGGTCGGGGCGCAGGACGAGGTCCTCGTCGTAGTCGCCGCCCGCCTCGGACCGGTACGCCAGCGGTTCCTCATCGGGCAGCGTGCGCAGCCGCTCCCGCAGCGCGGCGGACGTACGGGCGTAGTCCGCCGCGTCGTGCCGGTCCGCGCCGTACGCGACGAACGGTTCGAGCGGCGCCATCCCCGTGTACCAGAACGTGCCGTGCAGCAGCGGGAACAGCACCTGGTCCAGCCGCCCGTGGATCCCGCGCGGCCCGAACCCGGACACCCTGGCCCCCACCGAGGTGACGACCAGGGCCCGCTTTCCGGCCAGACCCCCGTCGCCGTACCGGCGGGTGTGCCCGTCCGCCGCCTTCACACCGAACCCGAGCCCCTGCACCAGGACCCGGTCGAACCAGCCCTTGAGGATCGCCGGAGGCCCGAACCACCACAACGGGAAGTGCAGGACCACCACATCGGCCCAGGCCAGTTTCTCGATCTCGGCACGGATGTCGGCGCTCAACTCGCCCGTCGTGTACGCGCGTTCCTGCTCGGCGCCGATGAAGAGCCGGTCGTCGCCGGGCGGCCCGCCGCCGAAGTCCTCGGCGTCGAGGACCGCTTTCCACTTCATCGCGTACAGGTCGGACACCTGGTACGCGTGCCCGAGCCCATCGAGAGCGACGAGCGCGTCGGTCATCAAGGAGCCGTTGAGTGAGCGCTGTTCGGGGTGGGCGTAGACCCAGAGGATGTTCATGCCTCGAGCGTGCGCCCTGGCCCTCGTACGGCATCAGTGGCCAGACGGACATGGGTCGCAAGAATCTGGCCATCGCGGGCACGGCGCGCCAGGCGCTCCTACTCCATCAGGGCCACCGCGAGCCCCACGACGATCAGCCCGCTCGCCAGACCGACCAGAACGAGGCGAAGGGTCGCCGCCCGGGACCAGGGCGGTCTGGAACCCTCACACTCGTACGGCGGCGGCTCGTGCCCGAGCGGAGGTGAATCGGGCCCGTTCGGTTCGGTCAGGTCGGCCGGTTCCTCGGCGCGCACGGTGTCGCTCATACCGGGGAAACGACACTGCACCGCGCACGGGCGCGGACCTGCCCGAACCGTTATGCCGCCCTCACCCAATGGTCACAGTCGGGTCCGTCAGGTGAACCGTCCGCATTCCTACGAGGGACGAGTCGGCGGGGGGGGCGACGACCCGCACGATCGGCAAGGGACGTGGATGGGAGGGTCGGCGCATGACACACACGACGCGACGCGGCCCCCTCTCGATGGAGCACATGGACGGGGCCGCGGCGGTGCAGGCCGAGGACGCGTTCAGGCTGATCTACGCCGAGGCATTCGCCGGCCCCCCGTACGACGAGTCCGCGGACGACGTCGACGCCGCCTTCCGCCGCTTCCCCGCCCAGGCCCGCAATCACGGATTCCGCGCCGTCCTGGCCCGGAGCGAGGGCGGCGAGCCGGTGGGCATGGCGTACGGGCACCCGCTCAGGCCCGACACGGTGTGGTGGGACGAGCTCATCGAGCAGCCCGTGCCCGCCGACATGCGCCGCGAGGACGGGCGGCGCACCTTCGGGCTCATGGAACTCGCGGTGCGCGACGCCTGGCGCGGGCGGGGTGTCGCACGGCGTCTGCACGCGATGCTGCTCGACGGCATCGGAGCCGAGCGGGTCCTGTTGAACGTCCACCCGGCGAGCGGGGCGGCGCCGACCGCCTACCGCTCGTGGGGGTACCGCAGGATCGGCCAGGGCAGGCCGGGAGGCGGGACAGACGTCGACCTCCATGATGTGATGCTGCTCGACCTGCGCTGAAGCAGGCCCTTCACGGGGACCGCCGCGCACGTCTCAGCGCTCCTCCAGCGCCTTCCGGAACGGCAGCGGGCTGTGCAGTGCCCGCTCGATGCGTTCCAGTGAACGCCCCTTCCACCAGGCACTGGACCGGGCGGACGGCGCCCACGCCATGACCGAACTCCTCGACGGCCCCGAGCCTCCGGACACGGCGTTCGCCTTCAGCGACGAACTCTCCCTGGGCGCCCCGCAATGCCTGGCCGACCGCATATACAGCCCCGAGAACGCCGTGCCCGCACAGGATCTGACGGTGGCTCACCGCTTGGTGGTGCGCGGGACGGCGTGAGGCGGGCGGGTGACCCGGCAACCGGCCGCCGGGCCGGCCTGTGTGTCAGACCACCGGAACGACCGGGCCGTCGAGAAGACTCCGGTCCCCGTCGGCGCCGTGGGCCAGCGCGGCGGCCACGTCCTCGTGCGGGGCGCCGAGCCGGATCGCGCTGACCTCGTCCAGCTTCTGGTAGTGCTGCGGGGCGAGTTCGACGTTCAGGGCGTCGAGGTAGCCCTCCAGATGGGCCGGCGTGCGGGGCCCCACGATGGGGAGCAGCGAGGTCCCGGCCCGCGCCGCGCGTTCACGCAGCCAGGCCAGCGCGACCTGGACCGGGCCGGTACCCAGTTCATCGGCGACTGCGAGGACGGCGTCGAGCACGGCGGTACGTTGCCCGCTGCCCTCGCCGGTCGTGCCGTCGGACACGGCCCGGGCGCTGAGCCGCCCCTGCTCGCCATGACGGTACTTTCCGGTCAACAGGCCTCCGGCCAGCGGTGAATAGAGAACCACACCCAGGCCGTGCGCCTCGGCCATCGGAAGGAGCTCCCGCTCCGCCGAACGTTCGGCCAGGCTGTACTCGGTCTGGACGCCGACCAACGGCATGCGCCCGCCCAACTCCGACCTGACGGCGGCGCCCGCCACCCGCCAGGCCGGGAAGTTCGACAGTCCGCCGTAGCGAATCTTGCCCGCCCGGACCAGGTCCTCGAAGGCGGCCAGGATCGCCGGCAGCGGAGTCACGCCATCGGGGAAGTGCGGCATGAAGACATCGACGTAGTCGGTCCCCAGCCGTCGCAGGCTCTCCTCCAGGGACCGGATCATGGCCTTGCGGCTGTTGCCCGTGGTGCCGGGGCGAACCTGGGCGCTTCTGGTACCGCTGTACTTGGTGATCACCACGTAGTCGTCGCGGTCGCGGCCCAGCAGCTCGCCGAGGACGGTCTCGGCCTCGCCGTTCTGGTAGATGTTCGAGACGTCGAAGGTGGTCCCGCCTGCCGCCACGAACGACTCGAAGATCGCTCCGGCCCCCTCCAGGCCCGCCGCTGCCGGGGCCGAACCGAAGTTGGCCGTACCCAGCACGTACTCCGACACCCGCAGGCCGCTGTGTCGTCCGAAAGTCTGGTAGCGCATGTGATCCTCCTCGGATTCTGCGGTACGGTCGACGACACTAACACGTAAAACGAATGGTCATTCTCTTATGCCGAAGGTCAGCCAGGCCCACCTCGACGCCCGCCGCCAGCAGATCATCGACGCCGCCCGCGCCCGCTTCGCCGCCGACGGCTTCGCACGGACCTCCATGCCCGACATCGTCCGGGCCTCGGGGCTCTCCACGGGGGCGATCTACCGGTACTTCAAGAGCAAGGACGAGATCGTCGCCGCGATCTGCGAACAGTCGAGCCAGGCGTTCCCCGCGGAGCTGACCGCCGAGTCCATCCAGGACTTCCTCGACCACATCCGCACCCTGGCGCGCGAGGAGGGCCACGCCCGACTGGTCGCCCAGATCTACGCCGAGGCCGCGGTCTCACCGAGCCTCGCCGCGCTCGTCACCCGCCAACTCGGGGAACTGCGCGAGGCGGTGTCCGCGCTGCTGCCCGACCACGAGCCGGTACGCGCGGCCCGGACCGCCGAGGCCTTCGTCGCCCTCTGCCAGGCCTACAGCCAGCAGCTTGCCGTGCGGGACGACGTAGATCCGGGCCCCTTCACGGAGGGGCTCGTCGCGATCGCGGGATCGTAGCCGCGGAGTTGCCCCCGGCATCGCCTCAGGTCCTCGCACCACTCGCCGCAGCCCCAGTGGCCGGCGCCGCCCGGAGTTCCGCGGCGACAAGGCCGCTCACGCGCTCGCGTTCGGCGCGGCCCCAGGTCTCCTTCGTGACCAGGATGCCGACGAGGCCGATCACGGCCGCGGCGAGGTACAGCAGCGCGGCGCCCGGCCAGCCGAAGGCGCCCACCAGGGCGGCGGCGAGCAGCGGGGCGAAGCCGCCGATGGCCGCCGCAATCTGGTAGCCGAGCGAGGCGCCCGATGTACGCGTCGCGGTGCGGAACTGTTCGGTGAGCAGGGAGCCCTGGGTGCCGGTGAGCGAAGCGTGGATGAGGCCGATGCCGATGATGAACACCGCGACGACCAGGGCGGGTTGGGCGGAATTGGTGAGCAGATACATCGGGAACGCGAAGAGGATGGCGGCCGTGCACCCGGCGATATAGATGGGTCGGCGTCCGATGCGGTCGGTGAGCGCGCCCGCCAGGAAGGTGACGCCGATGGCCAGGACGCTGGCGACGGTGATCGCGCCGAGGGCCACGGGCCGCAGGTCGGGGTGGTGGTCGGTGATGTAACTGAGCAAGTAGGTCGCGGTGGAGTAGTAGGTGAAGGACTCCACGACGCGCAGCGCGATGACCCGCACGATTCCGCGCCAGTCCCCCGCCAGTGTCGCCAGGAAGGGGTTCTTCTCCGTCCTGCCCTCGGCCCGGGCCTCCTGGAACTCGGGGGATTCCGAGAGCCGCGAGCGCACGATCAGCGCGGCGACGACGAGCACGGCGCTCACCAGGAACGGGGTCCGCCACTGCCAACTGCCCTCCAGGGTGGCGCTCCAGGCGAACACGCCGCTGGCCAGGGCGATGCCCAGCGGGTTGCCCGACTGGGGTATCGCGGCGAACATGCCGCGCCGGTGCCAGGGCGCGTGCTCGTACGCCATGGTGATCGCCCCGCCCCATTCGGCCCCGAACGCGAGGCCCTGCACCATGCGGATCACGGTGAGCAGGACGGGGGCGAGCACACCCACCTGTTCGTATGTGGGGAGTGTGCCGATGAGGAAGGTGGCCGCACCCATGACGATCATCGCGGCGACGAGGACGGGCTTGCGGCCGAACTTGTCGGCGAAATAGCCGCCGACGGCGCCGCCGAGCGGGCGCATGACGAAGCCGACCGCGAGCGTGGCGAAGGAGAGCAGCGTGCCGACGAAGCGGTCGCTTTCGGGGAAGAAGACGGCGCCGAAGTAGAGGGCGGACGCGGTGCCGTACGCGATGAAGTCGTAGTTCTCGACGCTGGTGCCGAAGGCGGCAGCGATCGCGGTTTTGACGCGGTCCTTGGAGCCGAGCACGCTCGGCTGCCCTGCGGGGGTGCGGGTGGACATGGGGATCTCCTGCGGGTTCGGGGCACGTGCGGGTACGCCGAGGGGACGCCCGGCGCGGTGCGTGCGCGGGCGTGGGGAGGGAGTCGGTGCGGGAGCGGGAAGAGCGGGGGGGGTGTCAGACGGTGCTGGGCGTCAGGGTGTCGAGGGCGTTGAGTTTCGCGACGCGGCGGCGGGTGTCCGCGTCGTCGTCGAAGGTGGCGCCGAGGAACTCGCGGACGATGTCGGGCACGAGCGCGTGCGGCACCAGCCAGGCACCCATGGCGATGGCGTTGGCGTCGTCGTGCTCGACCGACTGGTGGGCGGAGTACGGCTCGTGGGCGAGACCGCAGCGGATGCCGGGCAACTTGTTGGCGGCCATGACGGCGCCCTGCCCGGTACCGCACACGAGCACGGCGCGGTCGGCGGCACCGCTGAGCACCGGCTCGCAGGTGGCGCGGGTGATGTCGGGGAAGTCGACGGGTTCGCTGCCGTGGGTGCCGCAGTCCACCACTTCGTGCCCGAGCGTCTCGATGGCCTGCCGGACGGTGTCCTTGAGTGCGAAACCGGCGTGGTCCGCGCCGAGGGCGACCCTCATGTGTTGTCCTGCCTTTCGGATTTCACTGTGCACAAGTACCTTGCGCGCGCTCACTGTTGGGCCTTGGGCGACCGGTCGACGAAGGACGTGGGCACGCGTTCGCCGGTGGCTCCGCGCCCGGCGATGAGGTCCACGACCCCGCGCACGCCGAGCCGTCCGATCTCCGCCGCGTCCTGGCGGAGCGCGCTGATGGGCGGCGAGGCGAACTCGAACCAGTCGAGGTCGTCGACGGACACGACCTCGATACGGGCCGCCCCTTCGACGCCGAGCCGCTCGCGCATCGCGCGCACGGCGCCGAGCGTGGTCGGTCCGTTCGCGCCGAACACGGCCGTGAACGGGACGCCCCGGTCGAGCACGCGATTCATGGCCTTGGCCGCCCCCTCGGCGAGGAAGTCACCGGCCTCCAGCAGCCCTTGGGCGGTGCTGATGCCGTGCTCCTCGCGCCCGGCGAGGTAGGCGGCCCGGCGCTCGGCGCCGGTGGAGATGGTGTCGGGTCCTCCGATGAAGGCGACGTCGCGATGCCCGCGCCGGCGCAGCCAGTCGAGCACCTGCCCGACGCCCTGGGCGTTGTCCGTCCCGTACATGGGCGCGTCGATGCCGTCGATGGTGCGGTTGAGGAAGACGAGCGGAAGGCCCGAGGCGACGGTGGCGGCGAGCTGCGGCGAGACGGTGCTCTGCGGCGCGAACAGCAGGCCGTCGATGCGCTGGGAGGCGAAGGTCTGCAGGTAGGCGTCTGCCTGGTCGGCATCCTCGTTGGCGTTGGCCAGCAGGACGGTGTAGCCGTGCAGGCGGGCCTCCTGCTCGGCGGCGTGCGCCAGTTCGGAGAAGAACGGGTTGCGGATGTCCGAGACGAGCAGCCCCAGTACGTCGGTCCGTGCGCGCCGCAGCGCGCGGGCGGGCCCGTTGGCGACGTAGCCCAACTCAGCGGCGGCCGCGAGCACGCGCCGACGCGAGTCCGCCGAGGTCTGACTGCTCCCGCTGAGTACCCGCGACGCGGTCCCCAGAGCGACTCCGGCCCGCGCCGCGACGTCCTTGATCGTGGCCATCCGTGGCCCCACCTCCTCGTGGACTCCATTCCATGGAAACGTTTCCATGATGTGGATGACTTTAAGATCGCATACGGGCTCGGCTCAGGGCAAGGGGTGGGCGGGGGCGGGCCTCCAGGGCCCGACCGGTCTCAGTCCACCATCAGCGCCGAGGCCCGCGGCGCCAGGAAGTGGTCCATCACCAGTTCCGCGGCACCCTGAGCGGCGACTTGGACCCCCACCACGGAACCCTCGACGCGGATGCCTTCGCGCGCCGCCACGAGTTCGTTCGCCACGAGGTCCGGCACGACCGGGAGGAACGCCGGACCGAGGCGGTCCCACAGCGGCCCGCCGAGCACCACCCTCCGTACGCGCCGACCTCGACCTCGCGCCACGGCTGAGCCTGCCGCTGCCCCCGGAGCGGATCCGGCTGTGGTGTCCACAGGACCCGCACCTCTACGACCTGCGTATCGAACTCCGGGACGCAGAAGGCCAATTGGTCGACACGGTCGAGTCGTACGCCGGTCTGCGCAGTGTCGCCGTCACCGGAAAGCAGGTATGCATCAACGGCGAGGTCGTGTTCCAGCGCCTCGTCCTCGACCAGGGCTACTACCCCGACGGCCTGATGACCGCTCCCGACGACGCCGCCCTGGTCCGTGACATCGAACTCGGCCTGGCCGCCGGCTTCAACGGCGCGCGCCTGCACCAGAAGGTCTTCGAGGAACGCTATCTCCACCACGCCGACCGCCTCGGCTATCTGGTGTGGGGCGAGTTCGGCGACTGGGGCTGCAACACCGAACAGGGCCAGTCCACCAACCAGCAGCCGGACGCCTCCTACGTACAGGAGTGGCTGGAGGTGCTGGAGCGGGACCACTCCCATCCGTCGGTCATCGGCTGGTGCCCGATGAACGAGACCTGGCAGGACTACGGCGACCGGATCACCGCGCTCGACGACGTGATGCGCGCGATGTTCCTGGCCACCAAGTCCCACGACACTTCACGCCCGGTCCTCGACACCTCCGGCTATGCGCACCGGGTCGCCGAGTCGGACGTGTTCGACAGTCACGACTACGAGCAGGACCCGCGGCTCTTCGCCGCCAACCACAAGGCACTGGCCGACGGTGATCCCTACGTGAACCGCTCCGACACCACTGGCGAGTCCTGGTCCATCGGCTACCGAGGACAGCCCTTCTTCGTCAGCGAGTTCGGCGGCATCTGGTGGAACCCGGCAGAGGCCGACCGGCCGCAGTCGGACACCCGGGCGGGGTCGTGGGGCTACGGCGACCGGGTGCGCACCCAGGAGGAGTTTCACACCCGGTTCGAGGGGCTGGTCGGTGTGCTGCTCGACCACCCGGACATGTTCGGCTACTGCTACACGCAGCTCACCGACGTCTTCCAGGAGGAGAACGGCCTCTTCGCCTTCGACCGCTCGGAGAAGTTCGACATGGAACGCATCCGCGCGGCTCAACTCCGCCCCGCGGCCATCGAGTCCGGATGCGAGACCAACACCGAGACGAGGGAGAGGGCCCGCCCGTGAAGGCCATCATGGTCATGTTCGACAGCATGAACCGGCGCATGCTGCCGCCGTACGGCGCGGACTGGACCCATGCCCCCAACTTCACCCGCCTCGCGGCCCGTTCCACCGCGTACGACAACTGCTACGTGGGGTCGATGCCCTGCATGCCGGCGCGCCGCGAACTGCACACGGGCCGCTACAACTTCCTGCACCGCAGCTGGGGCCCGCTGGAACCGTTCGACGACTCGATGCCCGAACTCCTCAAGCAGCGCGGCGTGTACACCCATCTGACCAGTGACCACCAGCACTACTGGGAGGACGGCGGCTCCACCTATCACGGCCGCTACAACACCTGGGAGTTCTTCCGCGGACAGGAGGGCGACGCCTGGAAGGGGCAGATCGCCGACCCGGTGATCCCGGAGAACCTGCGCGGCAAGCGCCACGATCTGTGGCGCCAGGACTGGGTGAACAGGGCGCACATGGACACCGAGGAGACGCATCCGCAGACGCTGACCTTCGACGCCGGGCTCGAGTTCCTCCGCGTGAACCAGGCCGCGGACAATTGGTTCGTACAGATCGAGACCTTCGATCCGCACGAACCCTTCTTCTCGCACCAGCAGTACAAGGACCTCTATCCGCACGACTACGAAGGGCCGCACTTCGACTGGCCGGACTACGGCAAGGTCACTGAGACCGAGGAGCAGGCGAGCCACGCCCGGATGGAGTACGCCGCGCTCCTCTCCATGTGCGACCACTCGTTGGGCCGAGTCCTCAACGCCATGGACGCGTACGACATGTGGTCGGACACCCTGCTGGTCGTCTGCACCGACCACGGCCTGCTGCTCGGCGAGAAGGGCTGGTGGGGAAAGCTCGTCCAGCCCTGGTTCAACGAACTCGCGCACACACCGCTGTTCGTGCACGACCCGCGCAGGCCGACACTCGCGGGCAGCCGTCACTCCGGGCTCGTCCAGACCATCGACCTCGCGCCCACACTCCTGGAGTTCTTCGGCGTCGACCGCACACCCGACATGCAGGGCCGTCCCCTGTGCGAGGCGACGGACGAATCGGGCGCTGAGGTGCCGCTGCGCGAGTCCGCGCTCTTCGGCATGTTCGGCGGTCACGTCAACATCACCGACGGCCGCTGGGTCTACATGCGCGCCTGCCACGACGCGACGAACTCACCGCTGTACGAGCACACCCTGATGCCCACCCACGGCCGCGGCCGCTTCGCCCCGCACGAACTGGTCGACGCCGAACTCGCCGGCCCCTTCACCTTCACCAAGGGCGTCCGCACGCTGCGGGCCCCGGCCAGAACCGCGCCCGGCTTCGACCCCTACCGCTTCGGCACCCTCCTGTACGACCTGGCCGACGACCCCCGGCAGGAGCGGCCGGTCCAGGACGACGAGGTGGAGCTTCGCATGATGCGCATGCTGGTGGCACACCTCCGGGACACCGACGCCCCGGCCGACCAGTACGAACGACTTGGCCTGCCCCTGCAGCCCGAAGACGTGACCACGGCCCACCTCCAGGTCGCCACGCACCGGGACAGGCCGCGGCAGGAGGCGGCCCTCTCCCCCGCCCCGCGGGCCGACGAGTTCCCCGAGAGCCGCCTCGGTCTGCGCACACCGTTGGCGGTGCTGCTGTCCGACCCGGTGGCGGTGGATGCGGTGCGCCGCTTCGTCCCCGGTCTCACCGACACCGAGCTCCTGACGGTGCGGGACTCGGTGTCCCTGCTTCAGCTCTCCGCCGCCACTGGGCGACCCGACCGGGGCCAACTTGAGGCTCTGGCAGGCGAGTTGGCGCGCCTCTTCCCTCCTAAGAAGTAGCCGCCCGTGTGAACGGCAACACCAGCCGCGACCGATGCGCCGCGTCCCGGTACACCTTGTGCGTGACCGGGCGGCCCACCGGGAGGTGGAACGCGTCGGGTGGCAGCAGTGCGTTGTGCGCGTCCGCCAGCGGTTCGTTGTTGGAGAGTTCCGCTACCAGGCGGTGGCCCGGCAGGAAGGTCGCCGCGAAGGGGTAGATGCGCAGGACGTACTCCTCGACCCGGCCGGGCTCGACCGGGACCGCGCGGGTGTGGGGGTGGTGCGGGTCGCCCTCGGTGGTGCGGGTCTCGTCGAGTTCGCGGTGCGAGGCCTTGAGGTAGGCGGTGGTGATGAGTTGGCGTTTGCCGGCCGGGGCCTCGTCCCACATGCGCAGGATGAGGTTCGTGTCGGGCTGGTCGATCTCGGCGAAGAGGTGGGCCGCGCCCTGGCCGATCATCTCGGTGGGTTCGGTGAAGGGGGCGGTGCTCCAGTTGAGGATCTCCACCTTGTCGGTCACCGTGAGGGGCGCCTGGTAGAAGCCGTCGGGGGCGGCGTGTTCGGCGCCCATCGGCTCGGGCTCGTAGGAGAGTTGGCGACGTGGTCGGAGGTACAGGGGGCGGTGCTCGACGTCCCGCGGGGGCCATTGTGTGCCCGTGACGGTCTCGCGGGAGCCCTCGACGTGGACCGTGACGGCCGGCTCGTCCATGACGCCGTTGTCGATGCCCTTGAGCCAGTACTCGTACCAGCGGAACATCTTGTCGTGCTCCTCGACGAAGGGGCGCGACTGCATCGGCGGATAGGGGCCGATGTCGAGCTTCTTCGGGCCGTTCAGCGCCTTGTAGAGCTCGATGGTGCCGTCCATCGTCCAGCCACGGCCCTGGTCGATCTGGAGCCAGACGGGGATGTCGATGTTCGGGGCGAGGGTGATCGGGTTGCGTTCCTCGTACCAGTCGCCGTCGACCTCGTTCATGGCGATGTCGAACCAAGCCTCGTGGTTCTTCGGGTAGTTGAGGACATGGAACAGGTTGGGCCAGGCGGCCACGTCCGGGTCCTGGAGGCGCTCGGCAACCCGCTTCTTGATCTCCTCGGGCGTGTAGGTCTCCAGCATGCGGGACTTGACGCCGTCGGTGAATGCCCAGCCGGAGTCGCCGCCCCGGCCCTCGCGGGCGGCGCGCGGCATGAGCCACATGATGCCGCCGTGGTAGGTCGTCTCGTAGAAGTCGTAGTGGCCGCCGCTGACGAAGATCGCCTTGAGGCTCGGCGGGCGTTCGGCGGCCGCAAGTACCTGCATGGAGCCGAAGTACGAGATGCCGATCATGCCTACGTTGCCGTCGCACCAGGGCTGCGCGGCGACCCACTCGATGAAGTCGTACGCGTCCTGGCCGAGGGGGACGCCGCCGGCGTTGTAGTTGCCGATGTGCGTGCCTTCGGAGGCGCCGGAGCCGCGCAGGTCGCCGATGACGTGGACGTAACCCTCGTCGACGACGCGCGCGATGTCACCCGCTTCGATGCAGCCGTCCCACATCGGGCTGGGTCGGCGCTGCGGGGGTGTGGTGAGGGCGAGTGCCTGGAGTTCCTTGCCGTAGGGGCTCAGGGCGACGAGTGCGGGGCGCGGTGTGTCGTCGTCCGCGCGGCCGTAGGTGTCCGCCGCCAGCGTGACGCCGTCGCGCATCGGCACCCGGAGGTCCTTGCGGGCGGTGATGGTCTGCGCGCCCGCCTGAATGGTGTGTTGGTGGTCGGTCATGTCTGCGGTGTGCTCCTGTGTGACGCGTGCTCGCCGGTCGTGTCGTCGTCGCGCGTGCGATACGCGTGCATCGAGGTGAAGAACGGCGACGGTTCGAGCGTGGGATCGCCGGTGTAGTCGAGTTCCTCGGCGGCCGCGGCGAACGGGGAGTACGGGGAGTCCGTCTCGGTGAGGCCCGACTCCAGGCAGCTGCAGGCGGCGTGGTCGACGCGGGCCTCGGCGGTGAGGCTCTGGTCGATGGCCTCCCGGGCCTGCGCCTCGTCGAGTTCGACGCCGTACGGTGTGCCATCGGCCCTGCGGTAGGGGTGGCCGAGGTAGAGGCGGTGCGGGCGGATCTCGTCGCGCAGGTATTGAAGGCCCGCTCGGTACGCGGACGGGTCGGTGTAGCCGGGGAAGCCGTTGGCGGCGCCGTGGACCTGCACGGCGTCACCGACGAACACCGAGCGTTGCCCGTCGACCACGTACGCGACCGACCCGGGGGTGTGTCCCGGGAGCGCGTGCACGGAGACGGTGACGTCTCCGCCGAGGGAGAGTGTCTCGCCGCCCTTGACCAGCCGGGTGGGCTCCAACTCCCCCGAGATGACGGCCTTCGTGGCCGCCGCCACCTGGGCCTCGCCCTCGGGGTCGCGGAGGTACCGGCCGCGGCCCGCGCGGTATTCGTCGACGTGCGCCTGCCGGGAGCGCAGCATCGGCGCGTCGGCCTCGTGGATCACCACCTGTGCCCGGCGTCCGGTGAGTTCCCACAGGGCGTGTGCGCCGCCGACGTGGTCGATGTGACCGTGTGTCAGCAGGATCCAGCGGACGTCCTCGATGCGGCGCCCGATCGCCTCAAG
The DNA here is from genome assembly GCF_040295505.1 of Streptomyces sp. NPDC002790. Classification (NCBI taxonomy): domain Bacteria; kingdom Bacillati; phylum Actinomycetota; class Actinomycetes; order Kitasatosporales; family Streptomycetaceae; genus Streptomyces; species Streptomyces sp. NPDC002790. Next base: position 58,820 of record NZ_JBEOVM010000026.1, read on the forward strand.
CGCGGGGGCCATGCCCTCGGCGGGTGAGGTGGCGATGCCGGTGTCGATGATCGCGGGTTCGGGTGCGTCGACGTAGAAGCTGTAGAGACCGAAGCGGCCCCAGGGCGAGAACAGGGGGTGGACGGTGATGTCTTCGGGCATGGCGCTCAGCGCCCGGTGAGGAAGTCGCGGGTCTCGGTGAAGACCCGGTGGTATTCGGGGATCCAGGAGAAGTGCTGGACGAAGCCGTGCCCCGCTCCCTCGTAGCGGCTCACCGTCGTCGCCACTCCGGCCTCTTGCAGGCGGCCGCCGTAGAGTTCGCCCTCGTCGCGCATGGGGTCGAACTGGGCGGTGACGACCAGGGCCGACGGCAGCCCGCTCAGGTCCTTGCGCTTGATCGGGGAGACCAGCGGGTCGGCCGGGTCGGCGCCGCTGTCGACGTAGAAGGCGTTGAACGGCTTGAGGCCCGCCGTCTCCAGGCCGTAGCCGACCGCGTTCTCCCGCAGCGAGGCGTAGCGGTCCTCGTCGAAGTCCAGGTCGAGGGAGGCGTAGTAGAGGATCTGGTGGGTGATCCGGTCGAAGCCGTCGTCGTGTGCCCGTGCCGCGACGGCGGCGGCGAAGGTGCCTCCGGAGCTGTCACCGGCGACGGCGAGGGTCGTGCCGTCCCAGCCCAGCGACTCGCCTTGTTCGGCAGCCCATCGGGTCACGGCGTAGCAGTCGTCGAGGCCCGCCGGGAACGCGGACTCCGGTGCCCGGCGGAAGCCCACGGAAACGACCTTCAGGCCGGTCTCCTTCGCCAGTGAGCGTGCGACGTGGTCGTGCGTCTCCAGGCTGCCGAGGAAGAACGCTCCGCCGTGGAAGTAGACGAGCAGGCCGTGGCGGTCGGCGTCGGTGGGTGTGTAGACGCGTATCGGCACATCACCGGTGGTGGTGTGTGCGGTCAGGTCCGCCACCGCGTGCAGCGGCAGGCGCTCCTCCACGGGAGGTACGTGTGCCTCTTCACCGGCGCGCATCGCCACCGGGTCGAGGGGGCCCTCGGGCGGGGCCGGGAGGGTGGCGAGGAACTTCGCTACCTCGGGGTGCAGCGGCATGGTTCCTACTCCTTTGTCGCGGTGGGCGCGGTCGCGGGCTTCTGGCCGGGGAAGACCTCGTCGATCTCGTCCTCGGCCCAGCCCTGCCGCGAGATGGCCTGCAGCTTGTCGGTCACCGGCTTGCGGGTGGCCTGGAAGAGGGCGAGTCCCTCCTTCACGGAGTCCGCCTCGCGCAGGGCGTCGGCGAGCGCTCCGGCGTCCTCGATGGCGGAGTTGGCGCCCTGGCCCTGGTGGTGCAGCATCGAGTGCGCGGCGTCGCCGATGAGGACGACGGAGTCCGTGTGCCAGGTGTCGATGGGGTCGATGTCGTAGACGGCGCGGGCGTTCACGGTGTCCATGTCGAGGCCGCGGGTGATGTCCACAAGGCGCTCGTCGAAGCCCTCGACCGTGCGCAGGATGTCCTCCTTGGTGACCTGCGGTGTCCACTCGCCGTCGGGGCACAAGGCGGTGATGTCGAAGGACACCTGGTCGCGGTGGCGCAGCGGCAGCAGGTAGATCTTCGTGCCGCGGCCGATGTACATGCGCAGGTTGTCGTCGGTGACCATGCCCCGCGCGTCGGCCACCGGGATGACGGCGCGGTAGGCGTGCTCGCCGGAGAACACCGGCTCCTTGTCGCTGAACAGCCGCTGCCGCACGACCGACTTGATGCCGTCGGCGCCGACGACGAGGTCCGCCTCGGCGGTACTGCCGTCCGCGAAGGTCAGTACGGAGCTGTCGCCCCTGTCCTCGACGCTCTCCAGCCGGTGGCCGAGGCGCACCATGCCCTCGGGCAGGGCGCCGAGCAGTGCCTCGATGAAGTCGCCGCGGTGGATCAGGTGTGTACGGGTCTGCTCGCCGTCGGCCGGCCACGCCTCCTTCATGATGGGTTCGCCGGTGGGGGTGAGGATTTCGAAGTACTCGCTGGGCGAGCTGACGGGGGCGATCGCGTCGAAGATCCCCCATTCGCGGAACCGGTTCATGGTGACGGGGCGCAGGCCGATGCCGGCGCCGACCTCGCGGATCCGGCTCGCCTGCTCGTACACGGTGACGTCCGCGCCGAGCAGGCCGAGCGCCTTGGCCGCGGCGGCGCCACCGTAACCGGCTCCGACGATGGCGATCTTGAGATCTTTCAGGTCCTGCATGAGGTGGGGTCTCTCCTGCTTCTCGGTGGTCAGGAAGGCGGCTTGTGAACGGTCAGGAAGTCGGCTTCCGGACGGTCAGGAAGTCCGCGGGGTTGTCGACGAAGATCGTCCGGATGGCGGCCTCGTCGAGACCTGCGGCACGCAGGTCCGGGAGCAGGTCGTCGAACAGGTAGTTGACGGTGTGGCCCTTGACGCCGGGCCAACCCAGCGGGGAGCAGTTGGCGTCGGCGGAGGCGAGGACCTGGCCGATGCGGCGGCCTCCGTCGATGAACCGCAGGAAGTGGTCGAGGCGGTCCTTGCGGGGGCGGGCCCAGAACGGCGGGTCCGGGAGCTCGGTCTCGTAGCCGAAGGTGTCGAAGCCGATCCGGCCGCCCTGTTCGGCGATCCAGACGTCGCGCGTCTTGTCGGCGTTGACACCGTCGTCGACGTGCCCGAACAGGACGCGGTCCAGGGGCAGCTGTTCCTCGTTGAAGATCGCGACGGCGTTCTCGGCGTCGATCGCCAGGTGGGTCAGGATCGGCACGCCGGTGGCGAGCGCGGCGCGGGCTGCGGCGCGGTAGATGCGCTTGTCGAGGTCGGTCATGCGGCCGCCCCGGCTCACGCCGACCTTGATGACACCCGCGCGGCTGCCGGTCTCACCGATGCCGACGGTGATCTCGTGGACGAACTGCTGGGCCAGGTAGTCGACTTCGGCGCGGGCGAAGTGCGGGAGAGCGGTGTCGCCGCCGACGAAGCCGGTGCAGGCGACGATGTGGACGCCGGTCTTCGCCGACAGGGACTTGTAGTAGTCGACGTCGCGGCCGTTGCAGATGCCGGTCGCGTCGACGAAGGTGCCGCCGCCCAGTTCATGGAAGCGGCGCAGCTTCGGGACGGTCTCCTCGTAGCGGCGCTCGGGGTCCTGCCACCACTGCGTGTCCAGTTCGGAGCCGGGCATGCCGTAGCCGATGTGTTCGTGGACGGCCACGAAGCCCAGTTCCTCGGCGGGGATCGGCCCCAGGACGGTGTTCACTCGCGACACAACACTCAACTCGCCTTCGGGTTCACGGAGTTCTTGACGGTCGGTTCGGGGCGCACGCTCAACGCGCCGCGAGCAGCTCGCGCGGATTGGCCTCGAGGATGCGCCGTACGTCGCCGTCACCGATGCCGTGTGCGCCCAGCAGCGGCACGAAGGCGGTCAGCAGGTGGCTGTACGGCAGGTCGACCGCGGGGTACCCCTTGGCGACCCCGGTCGCGCCGACGGAGAGCAGGATCCGGTCGGTGTGTCCTGCGCGCACGAGGTCGGCGACCAGGGCGGCGCGCTCGGCGTCGCTGAGGTGCTCGTCGTCCTCGGTGCCGACGTGGTCGAGGAGGACGTGGGCGCCGCGGGCGGCGATCTTCTCGGGTGCGCCGGCGGCGACGGCGTCCTTGCGGTCCAGGCCACCGACGGCCACGCGGTCGGCCGGCAGCTTCTCGGACAGGGCGATGTCGAGTTCGCCCACGGCGTCGGCGCCGTGCCGGAAGGAGACGGCAGTGCCGGTGGCGAGGGCGGCGCGGGCGGCGCCGCGCAGCAGGCTCTCGTCGGTGGCGGTCATGCCGGCACGGGTCACGGCGGTGGTGACGAGCCCGGCCGGGCCGCGGCGCTCCACGCGCGGGACCACCATGCCTTCGGTGATCTCCCGGGCGAAGAGGTCGGCGAACTTCTCTGCGGGCCAGGGGGTCGGCGGGTTGGTCTGCGGTGTCAGGAAGTAGCCGCCGAGCAGCTCCTCGGGGCCCTGACCTGTGGAAGCGACGATGTGCACGCCGGTGGCGCGGGACAGGGCCTCGTAGAGCCGCACGTCGCGGCCGTGGAACATGCCGGTGCTGTCGACGATCGTGCCGCCGCCGTGGGCCCGGAAGTCGCGCAGCCGGTCGGCGAGCGTCTCGAAGATCTCGGCGCGATCGAGGGTGACGTCGAAGGCGTGCTCGGCGCCCGGGAGCACCGAGAGCAGTGCCTCGTGGACGGAGACGACACCCAACTCATCGGCCGGCACCGGCCCCAGGACGGTGTTCACAGTGGTGCTGTTCACGCTCATGCCTGCCTCACGTGTCCGATGCGGGTGCGGCGGTGCACCCGGTGGATGAGCTCACGCTAGCCATTCGCTTTACAGCATGTCAACGAAATGAACGCCATGAAAATCAATCGTTTCTGGCGTTGCACCAAGGTGCGAGATGTGAGCATCGCGTCGCCGCGGCTTGCGTGATGACATGCAGGTCATGCATGCAGAGACATGCGAATCATTCATTTGATGAATGTGGCCGGGCACACTTTGACTGAGGACATGAGCCGACCGCCCACCTCAGACGTGGATCTCTTCGCCGACGAGGTTCTCCTCGACCCGCACCCCGTCCACGCACAGCTGCGGGACCTGGGCCCCGTGGTCCACCTGCCGCACAATGACGTTCACGCACTGACGCGCTACGACGTCGTCCGAGGCGCCCTGGCCGACTGGGAGTCCTTCTCCTCGACGTCCATCGCCTTCAATCCTGCGGCCGATCAGGCCCTGGCGGGCACCTCGCTGGCATCCGATCCGCCGACGCACACCCCGTTGCGCACGGCCCTCACCGAGAACCTCTCGCCCCGCGCCCTGCGTGGACTCAAGGACCGGACCGAGGCAAAGGCCGACGTTCTGGTCGCCGCACTCGTCGAGAAGGGCTCCTTCGAAGCCGTCGACGCCCTCGCCCGCACCTTCCCACTGGAGGTCGTCGCCGACCTGATCGGCTTCACCGGCCACGTGCGCGAGAACATGCTGCGCTGGGGCCAGGCCGCGATGCAGGTCATCGGGCCGGCCAACCAGCGCACCGCCGACAGCTTCCCCATCGCGGGCGAGCTGTACGCCTGGTGCTCCGAGGTCACGGCCGACAACCTGGCCGAGGGCTCGGTGGGCCGCGGCATCTTCGACGCCGAGGCGCGCGGCGCCATCCCCGAGGGGACCGCGGGACACATCATCCACCAGTACCTGGGCGCCGGCATCGACACGACCGTCGCGGCCATCGGCAACGTGGTCGCCCTGTTCGCCGCCCACCCCGAACAGTTCGACAAGGTGCGCGCCGAACCGTCCTTGACGTCCGCGGCGTTCAACGAGGTGTTGCGGTACTGGCCCCCGGTCAACGTCTGGGGCCGTGTCACCACCCGCGACGTGGAGATCGAGGGCGTCGTCGTCCCGGCGGGCGCGCGGATCGCGGTGCTGCTCGGCGCCGGCAACCGCGACCCGCGGCACTACGAGAACCCCGACGCCTTCCTGGTCGAGCGCAATCCGGTCGACCATCTGTCGTTCGGCTACGGGCCGCACGGCTGCGCGGGCCAGGGCCTCGCCCGCATGGAGGCCCACGCCGTGCTCACCGCGCTGACCCGGCGCGTGCGACGCCTGGTCGTCGGGCCCGAGGTCCGCGTTCCCGCCAACATCACCCGGAGCATCGAAGCGCTCCCCGTCCTGGAGGTGATCCCCGCATGAGGATCGTTCTCGACCGTCCCCGCTGCGAGGGACACGGCCTGTGCGAGGAGGCCGCACCGCACCTGATGCACCTCGACGACGAAGGCGAGCTGGTGCTCGACCGCGAGGAGGTCGGCGCGGGCGAGGCCGCGCCCGCCCAGGCCGCCGCCCGCGTGTGCCCCGTCGCCGCGCTGAGGGTCGAATGAGCGCCGTCGCGCTGCGCCGCGTCGTCGTCGTGGGCAATGGCATCGCCGGGCTCACCGCCGCCCACACGCTGCGCGAGAGCGGATTCGACGGCGAACTGACCGTCGTCGGCGACGAGTCGCACCCGGCGTACAGCCGGCCCGCCCTGTCGAAGGCGCTGCTGCTCGACGGCGACGACCTGACCTCGCACACGCTGCCACCGGCGTCCCACGGGGCGAGGGAAGTGCTCGGCGTACGCGCGAGCGGCCTCGACGTGGACCGACAGCTCGTCACGCTCGAAGACGGCACGGCCCTGCCGTACGACGGTGTCGTCCTCGCCACCGGCTCCCGGGCGCGACGGCTGTCCGAGCTGCCCGACGAGGTCACGTTGCGCGGGCTCGACGACGCGCTCGCGCTGCGCCGCCGCCTGACCGGCCGACCCAGTGTCCTCGTCGTCGGCGGCGGGCCTCTCGGCATGGAGATCGCCTCGGGGTGCCTGGCCGCGGGCTGCCGGGTCACCCTCCTCTCACAGGGGCAGCCACTGGTCGCCCGGCTCGGTCCGCGTCTCGCCCGCGTCCTCACCGACGCCGCCCGCGAACGGGGGCTCACCGTGGTCGAGTCCGGGCCGGTACGCATCGAAGGGCGGCCCGGCGACGCCCACGTCGCGCTCGACGACGGCACGGTGCTGCGGGCCCAGGTCGTCCTCAGCGCCGTCGGCGACATCCCCAACACCGACTGGCTCGCCGGCACCGGGCTCGTCGTGAACGGCGCCGTCCCCGTCGACACGCGCGGCCTCGCCCGCCCCGGCATCGCGGCCGTCGGCGACCTCGCGGCCCTCCCCACCCCACAGGGCCCGCGCCGTGTCCCCCTGTGGAGCAGCGCCGTCGACCAGGCGAAGGCCGCCGCGCGGGCGCTCGTCCACGGCGACGACGCCCCCGCGCTCTCCTTCCAGCCGTACTTCTGGACCGAGCAGTTCGGGCACACCCTCAAGGCCGTCGGGCACCTGCCCGCCGAGGGGGAGCCGCAGTACGCGGTCGGCGGCCCCGGCGGCGGCCCCGCACTGATGACCTGGCGGCAAGAGGACGGCAGCACCACGGCCGTCGCCCTCGACCACCGCATCCCGGTCCCCCGGCTGCGCCGCATGACCCGCACCGCCACATAGGGTGTGCGCCATGAGCGGCGAGGAGGACACCGGCACGTCGGGACTCGACCGGCTGGCATCCGTCGACCTCAACCTGCTGGTGCCCCTCCTCGCCCTGCTGGAGGAGCAGTCGGTGACCAGGGCCGCGGAGCGGGTGGGGCTCTCGCAACCGGCCATGAGCCACGCCCTCGCCCGGATGCGGCGCCTGCTGGGCGACGACCTGGTCGTCCGTCAGGGCAGCGGCGTCACGCTCACCCCGCGGGCGCTGGAGCTGATCGCCCCGCTGCGCGGCGCGCTGCTGCAGACGGCGCAGATCGTCGATTTCCCGTCCTTCGTCCCCGCCACCGACGAGCGGGTCATCACGGTCGCCATGACCAACAGCACCGCGTTCGTCGTCGGCCCCCGGCTGACCCGGCTGGTCGCCGAGCGCGCGCCGCACGCCACACTGCGGATCCGGACGATCACGGTGCCGACCGAGGCCACCTTCACCGAGGGGGGCGTCGACGTCGTACTGATCTCCGAAGGGCACTTCTCGCCGTATCCACGCAGTCGGCTGTACGACGACCGCTGCGTGGTCGTCGCCTCGCCCGACACTCCGCCGCAGGCGAGCGCGCTTCAGCTGCTCTCCACCGAGCCGCACATCGTCGTCGACACCGAACGGCGGGTCTTCCCGTACTCGGTGCTGGAGGACGAGGGCATCCCCCACCGGGTCGGGCTGTGGATCTCCGACTTCCTGCTGGTGCCGTTCCACGTGGCCCGCGCGGGCGGGGTCGCCCTGCTGCGCTACCGGGTGGCCGCCGCCATGCGGACCCTCGCCGACCTGCGGATCGAGGAGTTCCCCTTCCCGCTGCCCGGGCTCGGCATCGACATGGTGTGGAACCCCCGGCTGGCCGACCGGCACTTCGTCGACTGGCTGCGGGAGCTGCTGTGCGACGCCGCGGCCGAGCGCTGAGCCCGTCGCCCGAGGGACGGATCAGGTCAGCAGCCGGACCCAGCTGGCGCTCAGCTCGTCGAGCAGCTGCTCGCGGGTGAGCTTCCAGTCGGCGCTGCCCCAGTGCTGGGCGACGTAGTCCAGTTCGGCCATCGCGAGCACCCCCCGGAAGCGGCGCTGGTGGGGGGCGAGGCGCCCGGCCTGGGTCAGACCGTCCTCGATGTCGCTGATGGCCTCTTCCAGCCACCGCTCCACCAGATCGCGCAGCTCCGGATCGATCGCCGCGGCGTCCCGGCCGACGCGGATGATCGGCCGGATCTCGGGCCAGCTGTCGGCGGTGCGCCGCAGCCAGAGGCCGATCGCCTCCACCGTCCCCTCGGCCACGGTGGCGACCAGATCCTGGGCCGTCGATCCGTGCTCCGGGGAACGAACTCGCTGGAGCGCCTCGTTCAGCCGCTCGTCGATGAGCGCCTTCATCAGGTCGGTCCGGGAGGGGAAGTAGGCGTAGAAGGTGACCCGGGTGGTGCCCGCGGCGGTCGCGATGTCGTCGACCTTGGTGGCGGCGTACCCCTTCGTCGTGAACAACTCGAGCCCGGACTCCAGCAGGAGGCGGCGCGTCATCTGCTTCTGCGCCTGTCGAAGGTTCGCCATGCCGGAAATCCTAATGCCCCACCGCGCACCCGCTGTACGGACGGGCTCCAGGTCATACGCCCTGGCCACACCGTCAGGGGCCGCCGAACCGTCCGCTCCGGAGGCGGGGCCCGGGAGAAGCGGCACTGACCGGCACTTGATGACCCGGTGCCTGAGAAGGCTCGATTCGGCGCATGCCCGCCGCGGCGCTCGTAGGATGCCGGGGTGCCGAGACCCGTCCCGATACCGAAGAGCCGCCGCGCGTGGATCGTGACGTGGGCGGTGCTGTGTGCCGCCGGCCTCGCCGCCACCTACGTACTGACCACCTCCTCGGAACCCGAGCCGCCTCCCAAGAAGCCGGTCAGCGCCCGGTGCGCCGAACTGATCAAGAACATCGAGGGCCAGATCGCCAAGAACGAGCGGGACGGCAAGAAGGACGGAGTGGTGGCGTTTTCGCGCATCCGGGGCGCCGGCCAGGAAGATTGCGGCGATGCGCTCCGCGACCACTTCGGCAGTAATCGGTGAAGCGTGGCGCCCGGGCCGCCGCGTTCGCTGGTCTGGCCGCCGTCACCACCGCCGGGCTGACCATCGCCATGCGCGTCACGTCCGAACCGGAGCCGCAGCCCGCACCGACGCGGGTGTACTCCTCCTGCCTGGCGGCGGACACCCGGCCGCCCGCTCCCGGCGAGGGCCCGTGCGAGGGTCCCGGGCGCTGAACAACTCCCCTATTCCTGCTACGTGTTGGTGATCGGGTCGTACCGCCTGCCCGCCGCGATCACGGCCCCGACGGACTGCAACGCCCCGAGGTCCGTGAGCGGGTCGCCGTCCACCACGAGGACGTCCGCGCTGTAGCCGGGAGTGAGCTGCCCGGTTGTCTCGTCGAGGCCCAGCGCGCGAGCGGGCTCCGTCGTGGCCATCGCGAGGACGCGGTCGTTGGGCAGGCCCAGGTGCCCGTAGAACGTGAGGCTGGAGGGCAGGCCGTCGAAGCTGGCGCGCTGGACTCCCGCGTCGGTGCCCGCGATCAGCCGCGCGCCCGCCTCGGCCATCCGGCGCACCGCGTCGAACATGGCCGCGGCGCGCTCGGCGCCGAAGAACCGCGGCAGCATTCGCCAGTTCGGGCTGACCGTGGGGCAGACGTAGATGTTCCGCTGAACGATCTGGTCGAGCACGTCCTGGCGGACCTCGATCCCGTCGGCCGTCATCCACGTGCAGTGCTCGATACTGTCGACCCCTGCCGCGACGGCGGCGGTGATGCCGTCCGCACCGTGCGCGTGCGCCGCGACCGGCAGTCCGGCGCGGTGTGCCTCGTCGACGAGCGCCGCCAACTCCCCTTCGGAGAACTGGGTTTCCCAGCTCTGGGCGCCGCCCTTGGTGAGCCCGCCGCCGGTCTCCATGACCTTGATGACCTTGGCGCCCGCCTCCGCGTTGCGCCGCACAAGGCGCCGGACCTCCTCAGGGCCGGAGACCTCGCCACCGAGGAACCAGCAATGGCCACCGGGCGGAGTGACGGGCACCGTCGCCGAGACCAGCCGCGGGCCCACGGCCGAGCCCTCCCTGATGTCGTGGGCGAGACGCACCGCGAGGCCGCCCCGGTCACCGAGATCGCGGGCCGTCGTGACACCGACGCTCAGCAACTTCCGAGCCCGAGCGGCCATCGCGGCGAACAGCGCCTCGTCGTCCTGCTCCTGGAGCGTGGCTACGGGTTCCGGTCCCGCGTCGAAGCAGAGGTGCACGTGGGCGTCGATCAGGCCCGGGAGCACGGTCGCGGCGGGAAAGTCGAGCCGGGGCTCGTCGGGCTCCGCCTGGCGCTCGACCTCCGAGCGCGGGCCGGCGCCGGCGATGACGCCCTCGCGTACGAGGACGGCGCCGTCGGCGACTGTGTGAAGATCCGGTCCGGCCAGGACTTGCGCGGCGGTGATCAACATGAAGCGCGGCTCTCTTTCGTCTGCGAGGAACGCCAGTTGCTGCAACGCAGCACATCAGAAAGGGTCAGGGGTTGTCGGTTGCACGCGCCGCCCCGCCCCCGCTGTGTCCTGTCTTCGTCACCGCGTCAGACAGCAGTCTCCGCATGTGCCGCCGCCGGGAGCGCGGTAGAAGAGGCAGCAGCTCCGGCGGCGGAATGTCAGGTCCGGGCCGGTGATCCGGCCCGTTCCGTGTAGCCGGCCCGTCTCCAGGAGTTCGCGTGTCAGCCGCGTGAGATCCGTGCGCAAGTCGGGTCGGGACCGCAGCAGTTGAGCCGACGACCCGAGGAGAGCCGAGGCGGAATTGCCGGCCAGCAGGCGTGGCGCCACCTTGACGGTGAGGCCGTTCTCGACCGCTGCCAGGACTCCGTCCACCTCCGCGTGGACCGCGTCGGCGAGGGAGCGGAGCTCCGTCGCACGTCGGCCCTCGGGCCGGGGCAGGCGCAGAGCCGAGCTCTCACCGGACCACTCGACCGTGCTCATCGCCAGCACGATCCCGTGGACGAGGGCGCAGGCGAGGACCGGTGACCAGAGGCGTGCCGCGAGGCCCAGGTGGGCGATGGAGGCGCCGATGCGGGGTTCGGGGGTGGCGTAGTGGTCGTTGACCGCCTGGGCTCGTGCGGCGAGCCCGGCGTGGGTGAGCCGTGCATCGGGCCGCCGCCGCGTCGGCGTCGTGTCGAGGGCGAAGAATCCCCCGAGCCGCGACTCCACGTCCCGCAGCGCCTCGGCGACCTGTTCCGACGGCACCTCGTTCATGAGGCCCTGGCCCGGCGCGGCGCCTCGATGACGTAGAGGTCCAGGATCGCGGGGCGCTCCGCGACTCCCGGTCCGCCTGCCCCTATCCAGTCCGCGATGTCCTCGGTGGCGTCAGCGTCGTTGACCAGGCCGAGCCACACCGGTCGTGCTCCGGCCGCCCGACCGGCGGCGGAGGGCTGTACGACGATGACATTGGCCTGATCGCAGACGTCCAGGCACTCGGAGATCCGTGTCGGCGCGATCCGGCGCAACCGCGCCGTCTGCGCGGCGTGATCACCGTCGACCTTGACCGTTCCGCAGCAGCAGTCGCGGCACACGACCACGCGGCACGGAACCGCCCGGTCCGCCGCGGGGGCCGTCGCTTCGGCTTCGGCGAGCCGTTCGGGCATGCCGCATCCTCCCTCTCGCCGGGGAGTTCCGCCCCGGATCGCTTCGAGGGGGCGACAGCGTGAGTCTCCTGGCTCTCGGGTCCGTGCTCGTCCCGGCCTTCCCACCCTCGCGGGGGCAGTGGCTCTCCGGGATCCGCTCGCCGATCACAGTGGCGGTACCGCACCGGATTCGCACCGGTTTCCTCGGGCCGCCGTCGCCCGTGTTCACCGTCATCATGCCATCCGGCGAGGAGCTGCCGACGGGCCGGACGTTGTGGCGCCTCCCGGGCGCGGACCCGTAGGGTGAACGACGTAGCTGGTTCGCCCCGCCCGCCAGACGGGGTGTCGTAAGAGGGAACCCGGTGGGATTCCGGGACTGCCCCGCAGCGGTGAGTGGGAACGACCGCCGTCATACGCACTGGGCCCCGGAAGAGGGGTCTGGGAAGCGACGGTCACTAGGTGTCCGCCCTTTCGGGTGGGCGTGCCCGCAAGTCCGAAGACCTGCCAACTGCCCGTGCACGGACGACACGTGCGCGGACATCTCGGTGACCTCGAGGGCGGGTCGGCGTACACATACCGGCGAAAAGATCGTGCCTCGCAGCGCGCGGTCACCGCTCCGGTGGTGTCACTCCTTCGCGCCGCAGAGGCCTTCCGGGATCTCAGGGATACGTCTCTCGAAGGAGAATTCCGTGACCACCAGGACCGCGGACACCACGACCGCGCACACCGGGACCGAGCCCGCGCGGGCCACCGTGTACGGCTACCCTCGCCAGGGCCCGGACCGGGAACTGAAGAAGGCGATCGAGGGCTACTGGAAGGGCCGCGTCGACGCCGACGGTCTTCGCTCCACCGCCGCCGAACTCCGCCGTGCCAACTGGCGGGAACTGGCCGCGTCCGGCATCGACGAGGTGCCGACCGGCGACTTCTCGTATTACGACCACGTCCTGGACACGACCGTCATGGTCGGTGCGGTGCCCGAGCGCCACCGGGCCGCCGTCGCGGCGGACGCCCTGGACGGGTACTTCGCGATGGCACGCGGCACCCAGGACGTCGCCCCGCTGGAGATGACCAAGTGGTTCGACACCAACTACCACTACCTTGTGCCGGAGTTGGGCCCGGACACGGTGTTCACCACCGATTCCACCAAGCAGGTCGCGGAACTCACGGAGGCCCTCGCCCTCGGCCTGGACGCCCGCCCCGTACTGGTCGGACCGGTCACCTACCTTTTGCTGTCGAAGCCCGCTCCCGGCGTGGCCGACGACTTCGATCCGCTCACCCTGCTGGACCGCCTGCTGCCCGTCTACGCCGAGGTTCTCAGCGACCTGCGGGCCTCGGGCGCCGCCTGGGTGCAGCTCGACGAGCCCGCCCTGGTCCAGGACCGCACTCCGGCGGAGCTGAACGCCGCCGCCCGCGCCTACCGTGACCTCGGCACGCTCGCCGACCGGCCGAAGCTCCTGGTCGCCTCGTACTTCGACCGACTCGGCGAGGCCCTGCCGGTGCTCGCCAAGGCGCCCGTGGACGGTCTCGCCCTCGATTTCACCGGTTCCGCCACCGCCAACCTGGAGGAACTCGCCGCCGCCGGAGGCCTGCCCGGCAAGCGTCTCGTCGCCGGTGTGGTCAACGGCCGCAATGTGTGGGTGAACGACCTTGAGCGGTCACTCGCCACGCTCGGCACTCTGCTCGGACTCGCCGACCGCGTCGACGTGGCCGCTTCCTGCTCGCTGCTGCACGTTCCGCTGGACGCGTCCGTGGAGCGGGACATCGAGCCGCAGGTCCGGCGCTGGCTCGCCTTCGCCCGCCAGAAGACCACCGAGGTCGCCACCCTTGCCAGGGGCCTCACCCGAGGAACCGGCGTGGTCGAGGCCGAACTCGCCGCCAACCGCGCCGCGTTGAGTTCCCGGGCCACCTCGCCCATCACCCGTGATCCGGCGGTGCAGGCCCGCGCCGCCGCCGTCACCGAGGCGGACCTGCGCCGCTCGCAGCCGTACGCCGAGCGGACCGCCGCCCAGCGTGCCCTGCTGAACCTGCCGCTGCTGCCGACGACGACCATCGGCTCGTTCCCGCAGACCGGCGAACTCCGCGCCGCGCGCGCCGATTTGAGGGCCGGACGCATCGACAGCGAGGGGTACGAGTCCCGCATCAGGAACGAGATCCGTGAGGTCGTCTCCTTCCAGGAGAAGGCCGGTATCGACGTGCTCGTGCACGGCGAACCCGAACGCAACGACATGGTCCAGTACTTCGCCGAGCAGCTGGACGGCTACCTCGCCACGCAGCACGGCTGGGTCCAGTCCTACGGCACCCGCTACGTCCGCCCGCCGGTCCTCGCGAGTGACATCTCCCGCCCCGCAGCGATGACCGTGCGCTGGACGACGTACGCCCAGTCCCATTCCAGCCGTCCGGTCAAGGGCATGCTCACCGGCCCGGTCACCATGCTCGCCTGGTCCTTCGTCCGCGACGACCAGCCGCTGGGTGACACCGCCCGGCAGGTCGCCCTCGCCCTGCGCGACGAGGTCGACGACCTGGAGGCGAACGGCACTTCGGTCATCCAGGTCGACGAACCGGCACTCCGCGAGACCCTCCCGTTGCGCGCAGGCGACCACGCCGCCTACCTCGCCTGGGCCACCGAGGCATTCCGCCTCACCACCAGCGGCGTCCGGCCGGACACGCAGATCCACACCCACATGTGCTACGCCGAGTTCGGTGACATCGTGCAGGCCATCGACGACCTCGACGCCGATGTCATCAGCCTGGAGGCCGCCCGCTCCCACATGCAGGTCGCACACGAGCTGGCCGAGCACGGCTACCCGCGTGAGGCCGGTCCGGGCGTGTACGACATCCACTCGCCACGCGTCCCGAGCGTCGACGAGGCAACCGCATTGCTACGTAAGGGACTTGAGGCCATCCCCGCCGAGCGGCTGTGGGTCAATCCGGACTGCGGGCTGAAGACCCGCGGCTGGGCCGAGACACGGGCCTCCCTGGAGCACCTCGTCGCCGCCGCACACGCCGTCCGTGAGGAGCTCGGGACGACCGCGTAGCTCTTGAGGCCTCGCCTCTGGTGCCGATACTCCGGCACCAGAGGTGAGGCGCCCACTCCACCTACGTCAGTCGATCGGCGCGTACGTGCGCCTGCCCCTCCGGTACGCGATCTCGCCGAGCGCGATGTCGCAGAGCATGAACGCCGCGAGCGGGATGCCACTACATGCGGTACCCCCACACGACGAGGAGCACCACGTCCGTGACCTCGCCGCTCATCGGGTCGACGGCGACGGCGTCCTGCTTCTCCGGCCAACTCCGCTGGATCTGCTGGACGACGTACCCCGAGGACGCGTCGGCGGGCGGGACGATCTCGACGGGGTTCGAGAGACCCTCGGCGCGGGCCGCTTCCAGCCTGTAGTCGGGGCTACCCGCAGAGCAGCCAGACCGATGCGGGAATCCGCTTGGGTGCCCGCCGCGTTGGATCGACAGCCGGCCGCACGCCCCCGCTTCGTCCCCCCCATCCGCTTCAGCCGCTCCATCCGCTTCATCCGGGAGACACCCCTCATGTCAGAGCCAGAGATCGATGCCCTTGTGTTCGACGTGCTGGGCACACTCGTCGACGAGCCCGCCGGAATCCGCACCGGAATTCGTCAACTCTCCCCAGCGCAGGCCGACTCCGAGGTCGACAAGCTCTTGGCGCTGTGGCAGCAGCACGTCGAGCACGAGCAGCAGCGGGTACTCGACGGTGGCAGGGCCTACCTCGCGAGCGACGTGCTCGACCGGGAGGCCGCCCGGCTCGTCGCCGACGCCGCCGGGGTCGACGATCCGGCCGCGGTGGCGGAGTTGGCCCTGGCCGGGCGCAGGCTCCCGCCGTGGCCGGACACGGTGGCGGGGCTCGCCCGGCTTGCCGAACGGTTTCCGTTGATCGGGCTGTCCAACGCGAGCCGGACCGCGCTCCTCGGCCTCAACGCGCACGCGGGGCTGCGCTGGCACCAGGCGCTGTCCGCCGAGGACGCCCGGACCTACAAGCCGGACCCGGCGGTCTATGCGCTGGCCGTCACCGTCTCCGGACGGCCGCCGGAGCGACTGCTGATGGTCGCCACGCACGCCTGGGACCTGCGCGCGGCCCAGGCCCTCGGCCTGCGCACCGCCTACGTCGCCCGTCCCGTGGGCGACCCGCCCGTCGCCTCGGACCGGTTCGACCTGTACGCCGACGACCTGGCCGGGCTGGCCGCCCAGATCGGGGCGTGAGCGGCCCCGCTTCAGGAGTGCGTCAGGAAGTCGGCGATCTCCGCCGCCACAGTGTCGGGGACGAACGACGGCGCGAAGTGCATCTGGCCGGGGATCGCCGTGTACGTGACGTGCGGCAGCGCGGTCGCGAGCCGGTCGAGGGTCGCCGGCATCGGCTGCCAGGTGTCGGCGCCCCGCATCAGCAGGGTCGGGACGGTGACATCGGACCAGCGCTCCACGTCCGCCGAGTCGGCGATCAGCGATTCGAGGTCACGACACCAGCCGGGCGTGTCATCGGGTTCAGCGCCTGGTTCGGTGTCGCTGGTGTCTCCCGACTCCATCAGGTCCAGGAGCGCGGCCGGGACCCGGGCCACCTTTTCGGCCAGCAGTCGGTCGGCGCGCCGCCGATCGCCGCGCGCGGTCAGCTTCTTGAACTCCTCCAGTACGGGGGCTAGTTCGGGGCCCGCCGCGTACAGCGGCGGCTCCCACAGCACCAGCGAGCGCACCGGCAGACCGGCCGCCGCCGCGTGCAGGGCGACGTTGGCGCCGTAGGACATGCCGACCAGGTGGACGGGACGGCCGATCTTCGTGATGAGCGCCTCGATGTCCGCCACTTCGTCGGCGAAGCGCTTGGGCGCGTGGCCCGGCCCGCTCGGGGCGTAGCCGCGGCGGGCCGGCGTCCAGAGTTCGAAGCGGTCCGCGAGGCATTCGGCCACCGGCTGCCAGGAGTGCAGCCCACCGCCGGAACCGTGGACCATGACGACCGGTGGGCCGGCGCCGAACTGCCGGTAGGCGACGGCCGTCCCGTCGGCGGACTCAAGTGACGCGATGGGCCCGAGGCGGGATTCGGGTGACTGGAACTCGTTCGGCATGCCAGGACCCTCGCACGCCACGTCGGAACCGGGCCACCCCATTTCGCCGCTCGCGCCGAGCAGCGCAGGAAGCGACACGGCCCCGCGCCGCCCTCCCCCACGGGACCCGTAGGTGACACTGAACCGACCATACGAAGCGGAGAGGTTGGATCATGACGCACACGGTTGTCGCAGAGCTTGACGGAATTCGGGACGACCTGGCCGATCTCTACCGGGACCTGCACGAGCACCCGGAGCTGTCCTTGCAGGAGAAGCGGTCGGCCGAGCTGCTCGCGCGGCGGCTGCGGGCCGCGGGTGTCGACGAGGTCGTCGAACACGTCGGGACGACCGGCGTGGTGGGTGTGCTGCGCAACGGCGAAGGACCTGTGGTCATGCTGCGCGCGGACTTCGACGCGCTTCCGGTGGAGGAGAAGACCGGGCTGTCGTACGCCAGTGTCGCCCGCGGTGTGGACCACGAGGGCAAGGACGTGCCGGTGATGCACGCGTGCGGGCACGACATGCACGCGGCCTGTCTGATCGGGGCGGCGAGCCTGCTGGCCGGGGCGCGCGACCAGTGGCGGGGCACCGTGCTGCTGGTCTTCCAGCCCGCGGAGGAGCTGGGGTGCGGCGCCCGCGGCATGATCGACGACGGGTTGTTCGAGCGCTTCCCCACGCCGGAGGTCGTGCTGGGCCAGCATGTGGGGCCGCTGCCCGCCGGGTTCATCGGCCACGGCAGCGGTCCGGTGATGGCCGCCTCGGACTCCCTCGATGTCACCCTGCACGGTCGCGGCGGGCACGGCTCGCGCCCGGAGGCAGCCATCGACCCGGTCCTGATGGCCGCCCACGTCGTGACCCGGCTGCAAGGTGTCGTCGCCCGCGAGGTGCCCCCGGCGGAGACGGCGGTCGTCACGGTGGGCCGACTTCAGGCCGGCACCAAGGACAACATCATTCCCGACGCCGCAGAGTTGGGCATCAACATCCGCTCCACGACGGCGGCCACCCGCGACCTTCTCCGCTCGGCGACCGAACGCGTCGTCCGCGCCGAGGCCGCGGCAGGCGGCGCCACGCGCGAACCCGACCTCGACTGGACCATCAGCGTTCCCGCCCTGGTCAGCGACCCGGATGCCACCGCCACCACGCTGGCGGCGTTCGTCGGTCACTTCGGCGAGCAGCGTGTCTTCCCGCTGCCGCCGGTCAGTGCCAGCGAGGACGTGGGGGTGTTCGGCGAGGCGATCGGGGTGCCGACCGTCTTCTGGTTCTGGGGCGGCCTCGACACCGGGACCGCCCTCGCCGCGCTCCAGGCCGGCAAGCTCGACGACCTGCCGGCCAACCACTCCCCGCACTTCGCCCCCGTGGTTGAGCCGACCCTGAGCACGGGCGTGGAGGCGCTCACGGTCGCGGCGCTGACCTGGCTGGGCACTCCGTGACACGGGCGCTGGCGGGACCCGCTAGTAGTACCCCTTCGACCCGTCGATGAGTTCCCGCACGATGTCCGCGTGGCCCGCGTGCCGGCCGGTCTCCTCGATGAGATGGATGAGCATCCAGCGGAGGTCGATCTTGCCGTCGCCGTACTTGGGGTGGCGGCCGGTGGCGTCGAGGGAGGCCGTGGCGGCGATCTCGTTGCTGCGGGTGCACTGGGACTCGTAGTCGAGCAGCAGTTGTTCGAGGGGGACGCCGTCTGTGCGCCAGTCGGCGTCCTCGTCGTCCGACTCGCCGAAGGACGGGTTCACCTTCTCGTCGCCGCCGAGGAACAGCACCTCCAGCCAGGTGTGTTCGACCCAGCGCATGTGGCTGATGAGACCGGCCATGGTCATCGCAGGCGATGTCGGGACGACACTGCGGCGCGCGTCCTCCTCGCTCAGTCCCGCGCACTTCCATCGCAGGATCCGCCGCTGGAGGTCCAGCCATCCGATGAGTGCCGTGCGTTCGTCCGCCTGGAACGGAGGGCGTTCAAGTGAAGGGGCCATGCCCATCGACGCTAGCGCGCCGCGCCCCGGGCGTCTTCGGGTTTTCGGCGGGAGCATGAAAGCGGCTGGGCAGGGTGCGGCGCGTGCATGTAACACCCACCGGTCGCTCGGCGCTGTCCCCCACAGGGACTCCTCGGCAGTCGGCGGCCGAGGAGTCCCTTTCGTTGCTCGGACTTGGGTGCGGGGCGGGTGGTGGGCCGCCACCGACACGTCGGCCGACCACCCGCCCCGCTCATGCTCGCGTCCACCGGCCCGCGGGGGAGGGCGGGCTCGGTGGAGCGAGCAGCTCGGAGGAAGTCCGAGGCGTTCTAGGGCGTGTATCGAAAGTCCCGTCGTCCGCCCGAAGGGCGGGCCACGCGGCGTCCGGTGCGTGCGATCGCAAGGAGA